>DATMIN010000531.1:0-3016 GCA_035554275.1 Burkholderiaceae bacterium | reverse complement strand
CGATCATGACGTCCTGAATCCACAGCGACGAGCGCGACAGCGCCTCGCGCTGGCGTTGCGGCTGGTACAGCAGGCCGATCGCGACGCGCCCGGTCCACCAGATCAGGCGGCCGCTGCCGGGGATCACGAATTCGCCGACGTGCCCGGCCGGAATCGGCGCCGGTGGCATGGCTTCGCTGCGCTCGATGCCGCCGATGCTCGGCGTGGAAACTTCCTGGTTGTTGCGGATCGTCATGGTCACTCTCCCAAACGAGTAGTGCACTCATGGTGTCGGAGCGCCACCCCGCAGACGCCCCCTCACGTCGGGGAGCGTTGGCGTCGCAGCCACATTCAATCGAGGGGGGCGGAGCGCCCGCCGGCGAATCAGGCCGCCAACGCTGCCAACTTCAGCACATGCGAGCGGCCCAGCCAGATCGCCGCGATCGTTGGTGGACCGTGTGCGCTTGAATCAACGGCCAAGGGCTTGTGAGCCGAATGAGTCGCTATGCAGTGAGATATATTGCGCTGGCGGCGTCTTCGGACGCATCAGCCACGCCAGGGAATGTCATGACCCACGCCCTCCTCCGCCGCCGTGCCGGCACGGCGTTGCTCGCGCTGCTCGCGCTGACGGCACAGGCCGCCGACCTGACCGTCTCCGCCGCCACGAGCCTGACGAATGCATTCAAGGAACTCGGGCCATCGTTCGAGGCGCAGAACCCGGGCACGACGGTCGTCTTCAACTTCGCCGCGTCCGACGCGCTGCTGGCGCAGATCGCCAAGGGCGCGCCGGCCGACGTGTTCGCGTCGGCCGACCAGGAGGCGATGGACCGCGCCGAGGCGCAGAAGGTGCTCGTCGCCGGCTCGCGCCGCAACTTCGTCAGCAACACGCTGGTGATGATCGTGCCGAGCGACAGTGCCCTCGCCCTGAAGGCGCCCGCCGATCTGCAAAGGGCGGCAGTGAAGCGCGTCGCGATCGGCAACCCCGCGAGCGTGCCGGTCGGTCGCTACACGAAGGGCTCGCTCGAGGCTTTGAGGCTGTGGGCCGCCGTCGAGCCGAAGGCGGTGCTGGCGCAGAGCGTTCGCCAGGCGCTCGACTACGTGGCGCGCGGCGAGGCCGAGGCCGGCTTCGTCTACGCGACCGATGCGGCGATCATGAAGGACAAGGTCAAGGTCGTCGCGACGCTCCCGACCGACACCGCGATCACCTACCCCGTCGCCGCGGTCAGCACCGGCCCGAACCCCGAGGCCGCGCGCAAGTTCATCGCCTTCGTCGTCACCCCCGCGGCGCAGGCGGTGCTGGCGCGCTACGGCTTCCGCAAGCCTTGAGGGCGGGCCGATGGATTCGTCCGTATGGATCACGCTGGCGCTGACGCTCAAGGTCGCCGGCTGGGCCACCGCGATCAATCTCGTGCTCGGCGTGGCCGCGGGCTGGCTGCTGGCGCGCAAGCGCTTCTTGGGGCGCGATGTCGTCGACGCGGTGCTGACGCTGCCGCTGGTGCTGCCGCCGACCGTGATGGGCTACTACCTGCTGGTGGTGATCGGCAAGCGCGGCTGGCTCGGCCACTGGCTGCAGCAGACCTTCGGCATCAACCTGATCTTCACGTGGCAAGGCGCGGTGATCGCCGCCACGCTGGTCGCCTTCCCGCTCGTGCTGAAGTCGGCCCGCGCCGCGTTCGAGACGGTCGACCCGCAGTTGGAGAAGGCCGCGCGCGTGCTCGGTCTGAACGAGTGGGCGGTCTTCTTCCGCGTCACCGTGCCGATGGCCTGGCCCGGCATCCTGGCCGGCGTGCTGCTGGTGTTCGCGCGCTCGCTCGGCGAGTTCGGTGCGACGCTGATGGTGGCGGGCAGCATCCCCGGCCGCACGCAGACGCTCTCGATCGCGGTCTACGAGGCGGTGCAGGCCGGGCAGGACGACACCGCCAACTTCCTGGTCGTGACCACCTCGATCACCTGCATCGTCGTCCTGCTCGCCGCCGGGCGCCTCGCGCCGGCTGCTCGCGCCGCCCGCTGAGCCGCTGACGTGGGCTTCGAGGTCGACATCCGCAAGACCGTGCGCAGCGCGCAGCGCAGCTTCGAGCTGCAAGTCCGCTTCACGACGCACGCGCGCCGCACCGTGATCTACGGCCCGTCGGGCGCGGGCAAGAGCCTCACGCTTCAGGCGATGGCCGGCCTGATCAGCCCGGACAGCGGCCGCATCGCGTTCGGCGGCGACGTGCTCTTCGATCGCGCGGCCGGCATCGACATCCCAGCCCGCCACCGCGGCTTCGGCTACCTGTTTCAGGACTACGCGCTGTTCCCGAAGTTGAACGTGCGCCAGAACATCGCGTTCGGCCTTTCTCATGGCCTGCGCAACCCGTCGGCGCACGCCGGCAGCGAGGCCGTCGATCGCTGGCTGCGCGCGTTCGAGCTGGTCGAGGTCGCGGCGCAGCGGCCGGGCGAGCTGTCGGGCGGCCAGCGCCAGCGAACCGCGCTGGCGCGCGCGCTGGCCCACTCGCCGCGGGCGCTGCTGCTGGACGAGCCGTTCTCGGCCCTCGACCCGGAGCTGCGCGGGCGCATGCGCACCGAGCTCGACGAGCTGCTGCGTCGCGTGGACATTCCGGTCGTGATGATCACGCACGACCCCGAAGACCTCGAGTGGTTCGGCGACGCGGCGCTCTATCTGCGCGAGGGCGTGCTCGCCGAGCGCCCCGCGCCCGCGGCGCGCACCGTCACGACGCGACTGAAGGCACTGTGAGATGCGACCCTCTCGAAACGCAGTGAGTCCCAGCCACCAGCTGAGCGTCGGCGCGGAGCTCTGGCTGAGCCTCGACGGCCATCCGCTCGCCGGCGACCGGCGCGTCGCGCTGCTCGCCGAGATCGCGCGCGTCGGCTCGATCACGCAGGCCGCGAAGGCCGTGGGCTTCAGCTACCGGGGCGCGTGGAACGCGATCGAGGACATGGCCAACCTCGCCGGCGAGCCGCTGCTCGACCGGATGGTCGGCGGCAAGGGCGGCGGCTACACGCGGCTCACCGCCCGGGGCGAGAAGCTGGTCCGCAA
>DATMIN010000530.1:0-6644 GCA_035554275.1 Burkholderiaceae bacterium | reverse complement strand
CTGGCGCTGCGCGTCGCGCTGTCGGTGCTGTTGTTCGCATTCGTGCTGCTGAGCTGGTGGGCCGGGTGGATCCACCCGAGCGGGATACCGCTCGGCCGCTGATCGATCCAAAAACAAACGCCGCGTTCAGCGGCGTTTGTGTTTTTGAGCGGACGAAGCGTCAGAGCCAATAGACCACGACGTAGAGACCGAGCCAGACCACGTCGACGAAGTGCCAGTACCAGGCCGCGCCCTCGAAGCCGAAATGGCGCTGCGGCGTGAACTGGCCGTTCATCAGCCGGATCGTGATGAACAGCAGCATCATCATGCCGACGAACACGTGGAAGCCGTGGAAGCCGGTCAGCATGAAGAACGTGGAGCCGTAGGCGCCCGACGAGAGCTTCAGGTTCAGCTCGGTGTACGCGTGGTGGTACTCGTAGACCTGCAAGCCGAGGAACGAAGCGCCCAGCAGCACCGAGATCCACATGAACGCGATGCAGCGCGCGCGGTGGTTGGCGATCAGCGCGTGGTGCGCGATCGTCAGCGTCACGCCCGAGCTCAACAGCAGCAGCGTGTTGATCGTCGGGATCGGCCACGGGCCCATCGTCTGGAACGGGTCGACGATGCTGGCCGGCGAGCCGGTCACGCCGACACCCGAGCTCGGCCAGATCGCGCGGAAATCGGGCCACAGCACCGCGTTGTCGAGGCTGCCGAGATTCGGCAGCGCGTGCACGCGGGTCCAGTAGAGCGCGCCGAAGAACGCGCCGAAGAACATCACCTCCGAGAAGATGAACCAGCTCATGCTCCAGCGGAACGAGACGTCGATGCGGTCGCTGTACAGGCCGCCCTCGCTCTCGCTGATCGCCTGGCGGAACCAGCCCTGCAGCGTGAACGCCCACAGCGCGAAGCCGAAGATCAGCGAGTACATGCCCCAGTGCTCGCCGTTGATCCACTGGCCGGCGCCCAGGATCACGAAGAACAGGCCGGTGGCCGCCATCACCGGGTGCCGCGAAGGCGCCGGGACGAAGTAATAGGGCTGTTGCCCGTGGGGAGTCGTCGCTGCCGACATGTTCGTTTTCTCCTGGAACCCTGATTTCGGAAAGTTGCGCCTAGCGGGCCACGCCGCTGGCGAGCACCCAGTTCACCACCACCAGCAGCAGCGCGATCAGCAGCAGCGCGCCGACGATGCCGGCAATCACCACATGCACCGGGTTGAGCTGGCTCACGTCCTTCTCGAGATCGGCACCCTTGCGCACGCCGAAGAACGACCAGGCGACCGCCTTCATCGTCCGCGCGAACGAGCCCTTGCGCCGCACCGCCTGCTTCAGCTCGCCGCTCACGAGCGCGCTCCGTTCGGCGCGATCACGGTCGCGGCCGCGGCGTTGCCGGCCGGCGCTGCCGGGATGCCGCCGCCGACCTCGAAGAAGGTGTACGACAAGGTGATCGTCTTCACGTCTTTCGGCAGCTTCGGGTCGACCACGAATACCACCGGCCAGCGCTTCGATTCGCCCGGCGCGAGCGTGTACTGGTTGAAGCAGAAGCACTCGACCTTGTTGAAATACGGCATCGCCTGCATCGGCGCGTAGCTCGGGATCGCCTGCGCGCTCATCGTCCGGTTCTGGACGTTGCGGAAGGTGTACATCACCGTGGTCAACTCGCCGGGGTGCACCTCGAGCGAGCGCTTCTCGGGCGCGAACTCCCACGGCCCACGCGCGTTCGCGTCGAACTCGATCGTGATCGAGCGCGACGCGTCGACCTGCGTGTTGCGCGCGAGGTCGGCACGCTTGCCGCCCTGCACGTCGATCTCGGCGAGCGAGAGCACGTTGATGCCGAGCGCCGTGCAGATCGTGTTGTAGATCGGCACCAGCGCGTAGCCGAAGCCGCCCATCACCGCCGCGACGACGACGAGCTTGCCGAGCATGCGCCGGTTGTCGCGGCGCAGGCGCTCGTCACGGTCGTTCGGATCGGGGTCGACGGCGGGCATGGTGGGATCAGTGCGGCGCGGCTCACATGCCGAGCAGCGCGCTCTTCGCGATGAAGCCGACGAAGATGACGACGGCGATCGCGCCCAGGATCAGCCCCAGGCGCTGGTTGCTCTTCTTCTGCTCGGGCGTCATCGCGGCGGCCAGCCGTTCAGGCGACGATCTTGGTCGCCGCGAGGTTCAGCTTCGGCGGCGTCTCGAAGGTGTGGAACGGCGCCGGCGACGGCACTTCCCACTCGAGCCCTTCGGCGCCGTCCCACGGCTGCTGCGCCGCCCGCTCGCCCTGGCCGCGCATCATCGGAATCACGACGAACAGGAAGAAGTAGACCTGCGCCAGGCCGAACGCGAACGCGCCGACCGAGGCCACCGCGTTGAAGTCGGCGAACTGCATCGGGTAGTCGGCGTAGCGCCGCGGCATGCCGGCCAGACCGAGGAAGTGCATCGGGAAGAAGGTGACGTTGAAGGCCACCAGCGACCACCAGAAGTGGATCTTGCCGCGCGTCTCGTTGTACATCACGCCAGTCCACTTCGGGCCCCAGTAATAGACGCCGGCGAACAGGCCGTACAGCGAGCCGGCGACCAGCACGTAGTGGAAGTGCGCGACGACGTAGTAGGTGTCCTGCAGCTGGATGTCGATCGGCGCCATCGCCAGGATCAGCCCGGTGAAGCCGCCCATCGTGAACACGAAGATGAAGCCGACCGCGAACAGCATCGGCGTCTCGAACGTCATCGAGCCGCGCCACATCGTCGCGATCCAGTTGAAGATCTTCACGCCGGTGGGCACCGCGATCAGCATCGTCGCGTACATGAAGAACAGCTGGCCGGTGACCGGCATGCCGGTCGTGAACATATGGTGGGCCCAGACCATGAACGACAGGATCGCGATCGACGCGGTGGCGTACACCATCGAGGTGTAGCCGAACAGCCGCTTGCGTGCGAACGCCGGGATCACCGCGCTGACGATCCCGAACGCCGGCAGGATCATGATGTAGACCTCGGGGTGGCCGAAGAACCAGAAGATGTGCTGGTACATCACCGGGTCGCCACCGCCGGCCGGGTTGAAGAAGTGGGTGCCGAAGTGGCGGTCGGTCAAGGTCATCGTGATCGCGCCGGCGAGCACCGGCATCACCGCGATCAGCAGGTAGGCGGTGATCAGCCAGGTCCAGCAGAACAGCGGCATCTTCATCAGCGTCATGCCGGGCGCGCGCATGTTCAGGATCGTGACCACGATGTTGATCGAGCCCATGATCGAACTCGCGCCCAGGATGTGCAGCGCGAAGATGCTCGCGTCCATCGACGGGCCCATCTGCAGCGTCAGCGGCGCGTACAGCGTCCAGCCGGCGGCCGGCGCGCCGCCGGGCATGAAGAACGAGCCGACGATCATCAGGCCGGCCGGGATCAGCAGCCAGAAGCTCAGGTTGTTCATGCGCGCGAACGCCATGTCGGGCGCGCCGATCTGCAGCGGGATCATCCAGTTCGCGAAACCGACGAACGCCGGCATGATCGCGCCGAACACCATGATCAGCCCATGCATCGTGGTGAGCTGGTTGAACATCTGCGGGTTCACGAACTGCAGCCCGGGCTGGAACAGCTCGGCGCGGATCAGCAGCGCGAGCACGCCGCCGACCATGAACATCGTGAACGAAAACAGCAGGTACATCGTGCCGATGTCCTTGTGGTTCGTCGCGTAGAGCCAGCGGCGCCAGCCGTGCGGCGCGCCATGGTCGTCGTGCGCGTGGTCGTGGTCGTGGTCGTGGCCGTGGCCGTGGTGGTCGATGACTGCGCTCATGGCGATTCCTGCAAAGTCGGGTTCGGCGGTGTCGGGTCAGGCGTCGGGCGAGCGCGTCACTTGCGTGCGGCGGCCACTTCGGACGGCTGCACGAGCTGCCCGGTCTTGTTCGACCAGTTGTTCTTCGTGTAGGTGATGACGGCGGCGAGCTCGGTGTCGCTGAGCTGCTTCCACGCCGGCATCGCGCCGTTGTTCTGGCCGTTCAACACGGTGTGGATCTGCTTGGTCTTGTCGGCGTCGAGCACGGTGGGCGAACCGTCGAGCGCCTTGATCGGGCCGCCGCCCTTGCCGTTGGCCTGGTGGCAGGCGGCGCAGTTGCCGGCGTAGACCTTCTCGCCGCGCGCGATCAGGTCGGGCAGCGCCCAGACCTTGGCCGGGTCGTCGGCGAGCGCGGCCATCTCCTTCTTCTTGCCATCGACCCAGGCGGTGTAGTCGGCCGCCGAGACCACCTTGACGTGGATCGGCATGTACGCGTGTTCCTTGCCGCACAGCTCGGCGCACTGGCCGTAGTAGTCGCCGACCTTCTCGGCCTTGAACCAGGTGTCGCGCACGAAGCCGGGGATCGCGTCCTGCTTGATGCCGAACGACGGCACCATGAACGCGTGGATCACGTCGGCGGCCGTCGTGATGATGCGCACCTTCTTGCCCACCGGCACGACCAGCGGGTTGTCGACCTTGAGCAGGTAGTCGTCGGCCGGCGCCGGCTTGCCGCTGTCCGACGACTCGCGCTGCGCGGCGTCGAGCGTCGAGACGAAGCCGATGCCCGCGCCCTCGCCGTTCAGGTAGTCGTAGCCCCACTTCCACTGCATGCCGGTGGTCTTGATCGTCAGGTCGGCGGCGCTCGTGTCCTTCATCGCGACGACGACCTTGGTCGCCGGCAGCGCCATCAGGATCACGATGACGAACGGCACGATCGTCCAGATGATCTCGACCGTCGTGCTCTCGTGGAAGTTGGCGGCCTTCGCGCCCTGCGACTTGCGGTGCTTGAGGATCGAATAGAACATCACCCCGAACACGCCGACGAAGATCAGCGAGCAGATGCCGAGCATGAAGTAGTGCAGCCAGATCTGATCGCGGGCGATCTCGGTGACCGGCGGGTGCAGGTCGAGCTGGTTGACCGCCGGCCCGCCCGGCAGGTTGCCCACCGCCAGCGCGCTCGCGGTCGCCAGCAGCGCGCCGAGCGTCAGGCTCGCCTGCGTCGCCCGTTGCCACAGTGCTTTCGTCGTCGTCATGGTTGCCACTTCAGTTTCCGGATTCGTCTTGAGGCCGCGGGTCGGGCGCCGCGGCCGGCGCTCGCTGCCAGCGCCGCAGCGCCCAGCGCAGTTCGTCGGCGAGCTGGCGGCGCAGCTCGGGGCGCACGAAGCGGCCCACCGAGATGCGCTGGCCCTGGCCCGAGAGTTCGATCAGCGAGCGCGCGCCGTGCTCGGGCTCGACCCGCACCCAGGCGGGCGCGAACTCGGCGCGCTCGACGCGCTTGCCGGCCACGTGCTCGACCGTCAGACGGCCGGCCTGCAGGCGGATGCGCTCGCTGTCGGTGGCATGGCGCGCGTACACCAGCAGCGCCGCGCCGACCGCGAGGATCTCGAGCGAGGCGAACGGCATCACCAGCGTCGCGCCCTGGGCCCAGAAGAACAGGCCGATCGCCAGCGACAGCGCGCTCAGCGAGGCGTAGAACGCCATCATCCGGCGCGGCGTGGTCGAGCAGTTGCGCTTGAGCAGCCACTGCACCGCCTGCTCGCCGCTCACCGCCTCGGCGCCGAAACGCAGCGGCGAGGCCGCCGGCGCCACCGCGATCGAAGGATGGGAAAAGCTTGCTGACATCGCGCGCGTGCCTGACTGCTCTGACTGCGTTGAACCGATGGATGACCTTCGAGCGGGCCGGCGCAGACCCGTCCGGCGGCCTGCACGGGCAGCGCGTCGACCGCGCGCCATCGGCAGCGGAACGGCCGCCGAAGCTCGTCCGAGAGTTTAGCGCACGGTCTGCGTCGAACCGGCCGGGCCGTGGCCGGCGCGCACCATCGCCCGCATCTCGTCGAGCGAGACGGTCGTGGTGTCGCCGACCGTGCGGCGCGGCGCGGCCTTGAAGGCGTGGCCGTAGGCGATCTCGAAGCTCAGGCCGATCGAGCCGTCGGGTGCCGCGAGCGTGCCGAGCGCGCGCTCCAGCTCGGCGCGCCAGCGCGGCGTGCGCAGGGCGCCGAAGCGCGCCGGCGCGGCGTTGCCGCCGAGCGTGCGCAGCTCGGCCAGCAGCGCGCTGGCGTTCGGCCAGCGCAGCGTGATCGTTTCCTGGTCCATCACCGGATCGGCGAAGCCGGCGCCGACCAGCATGTCGCCGAGGTCGTGCATGTCGACGAAGGTCGGCGTCGGCAGCGGCCAGCGGCGCTGCGCGTAGAGCGTGCGCAACTCGCGCAGCGTGCCCGGGCCGAGGCACGAGAACATCACGAAGCCGTCGACGCGCAGCAGCCGATGCCAGCGCTCGATCAGCGCGACCGGGTCGACGACCGCGTGCAGCATCATGTTGGCCCAGACCAGGCCGGCACCGGGCTCGATGTCATCGGACTCGATCGCGACGCTCACCGGCGCCGCGGTCCAGCGCGCGGCCGTCCACCACGGGCGCCGCGCGTCGTCGCGGCTGCGCGCGGCCCAGCTCGCGTCGGGCTCGACGCGCAGCACGCTCGCTTGGCGGTGCGCGGCGCGCAATACTTCGGCGCTCGCGCCGAGCGCGCTCCACCAGTCGATCACGCGCTGGGGCCGCAGCTTGATCAGCGACAGCTTCTCGCCCATGCGCCGCGCGACCTCGGCGTGCAGCCACGGCGGCTGCGCCGCGCGCGCGAGGCGCCGCAGCGCCGCGCGCACCGCGAGCGGGTCGAGGCCGCGCTCGCGCGGGTCGGTCGGTG
>DATMIN010000529.1:0-5300 GCA_035554275.1 Burkholderiaceae bacterium | reverse complement strand
GAAGTACGCGGCGTGGCCGAACGAGTGCATGCCGGCCGGGCCCATGATGAAGTGCAGGCTCGCGGCGAACAGCGCGGCGGTCAGCAGGTCGATCGCGAGCACGGTCAGGTACGGTGAGCTCGCGGTCGCGACCGGCCACGCGAGCAGCGCGATCAGCAGCAGCGCGCCGGCGATCTTCACCGGCGCATCGGCGCGGCGCAGCGGCGCCTCGGCCGGGCCTGCGTTGCGGCTCAGCGCCTGCGGCCTGCCGAGCAGCCCCCACGGCCGCACGACCAGCACGACGGCCATCACGAGGAACTCGACGACGAGCGTGAGCTTCGAGAACGAGAACGCGATGCCGAACAGTTCGACCGCGCCGATGCCGATACAGATCGCCTTGACCTCGGCGATCAGCAGTGCTGCGACATACGCACCGGGGATCGAGCCCATGCCGCCGACCACGACGACGACGAACGCGTCGCCGATCGTCAGCAGATCGAGCCCGAGGTTCGCCGGCTCGCGCGGCAGCTGCAGCGCGCCGCCGAGGCCGGCGAGCATCGTGCCGAGCGCGAACACCGCCGTGAACAGCCACGCCTGGTTGACGCCGAGCGCGCCGACCATCTCGCGGTCTTGCGTCGCGGCGCGCACCAGCGTGCCCCAGCGCGTGCGCGTCAGCAGCAGCCACAGCAGGCCGAGCACGAGCGGGCCGACGACGATCAGGAACAGGTCGTAGGTCGGAAAGCGGCGGCCGAGGATGTCGACCGCGCCGGTCAGACCTGGCGCGCGCGGGCCGAGCAGGTCTTCGGGGCCCCACAGCCACAATGCCGCGTCCTTGATCACGAGCATCAGCGCGAAGGTCGCGAGCAGCTGGAACAGCTCGGGCGCGCGGTACACGCGCCGCAGCAGCAGCACCTCGACCAGCGCCCCGATCGCGCCGACCGCGAGCGCGGCGAGCAGCAGCGCGGGCCAGAACCACGCGGCGCCGCCGAAGCCCGCAAGCTTGTCGACCAGCGTGTACGCGAGGTACACGCCGAGCATGTAGAACGAGCCATGCGCGAAGTTGACGATGCGCGTGACGCCGAAGATCAGCGACAGCCCGGCCCCGACAAGGAACAGCGACGACGCGCCGGCCAGGCCGTTGAGGAGTTGGACGACTAGCCCGGAGAAGTTCATCTCCCGCACCCTCTGCGCGCCGCCGGCCATCGGCCGCCCGAGCGTGCCGACGAGGCCGGGTGCCCGGCTCCGCTCATGTCCCCCGGGCCGGGCTTCGCCCAGCCCTCCTCCTTTACTTCGCTGCGCCGGGCACCCGACCTCGTCGGCCAAGCGGCGCCCCTGCGTAGCGACGCATCGGACGCACCCGGCGCCCCCCAAAGCGCTGCGGTGGGGCGCTGTGCGGAGTGAAGTAAAGGGGGAGGGGCGGGCGCAGCCCGGCCCGGAGGACATGAACGCAGCACAGCGCCCCGCCGCAGCGCGCGCGCGCCGCCGACCGTCGAATCAAGCGCCGCCCGCATCACTCGATCGTTCTTATGGGCACAGGGGCGCGGTCTGCGAATCAATCCGCCGGCCGCAGCTTCTTCACCTGCTCGTTGCTCGGCAGGTACTTCGCGCCGTCGAGGTACTTGTAGTCGACCATCGTGCCCTTGCCGCCCTCGTTCTTCGTCTTGCCGACGAACGCGCCCATCGTCGACTGGTGATCCTCGGCGCGGTAGCTGAACTTGCCGAACGGCGAATCGACCTGCAGCCCGGCGAACGCGGCGACGAGCTTGTCGGTCTCGGTGCTCCTGGCCTTCTTCACACCGGCGGCGATCGACTTGATCAGCGTGTAGCCCACCACCGAGCCGAGGCGCGGGTAGTCCTTGTACTTGCCGTGGTAGGCGAGGAAGAAGGCCTTGTGCTCGGGCGTCTGGATGCCGTACCACGGGTAGCCGGTGACGATCCAGCCGTTCGGCGTGTCGTCCTTCAGCGGGTCCAAGTATTCGGGCTCGCCGGTCAGCACGCTCACCACCTCGCGTCCTTCAAAGAGCCCGCGGGTCTTGCCCTCGCGAACGAACTTCGTCAGGTCGGCGCCGAACAGCACGTTGAAGATCGCGTCGGGCTTCGCATCGGCGAGCGCCTGCACGACGCTGCCGGCGTCGAGTTTGCCGAGCGGCGGCGCTTGCTCGGCCACGAACTCCACGTCGGGCTGCGCCGCCTTCAGCAATTCCTTGAACGCGGCGACCGCGGAGGTGCCGTACTCGTAGTTCGGGTAGACCACGGCCCAGCGCTTCTTCTTCAGCTTCGCCGCCTCGGGCACCAGCATCGCGGCCTGCATGTAGGTGCCGGGGCGCAGGCGATAGGTGTACCTGTTGCCGCTGGCCCAGATGATCTTGTCGGTCAGCGGCTCGCCGGCGAGGTAGAAGAACTTCTTCTGCTTCGCGAAGTCGGTCAGCGCCAGGCCGGTGTTCGACAGGAACGCGCCGGCGAGCACGTCGATCTTCTCGCGCGAGACGAGTTCTTCGGCGGCGCGCACCGCATCGCCGGGGCTGGCGTTGTCGTCGCGCGTGATCAGCTCGAACTTCTTGCCGTTCACACCGCCGGCGGCGTTGATCTCTTCGACCGCCAGCTCCATGCCCTTCTTGTAGGGCTCGAGGAACGCGGGCTGGGCCTTGTAGCTGTTGACCTCGCCGATCTTGATCGTGGCGTTCTGCCCGTGTGCGGTGGTGACGGCGAGCGCGGCGGCCGCGGCGAGCAGCAGGGGGCGGCGTGAAATCATCGAAAGCTCCTTGGGGAATCGAGTGGTGAATCGGTCGGCAGTGGTCAGGCGGGGCGGCGCGCGTCAGCGCAGGCCGTCTTCGCCCTTGATCTCGTTCGTCTGCAGGCCGCCGATGCGCGCCAGCGGCCGGCCGCTGTCGGTGACCGCGACGACGACGACGATCTCGTTCGCGCGCGGCGCATCGCTGACGCGCGCCTCGATCGCATCGAAGTGGCTGCGCACGAAGGCGGCGTCCTTGTGGCCGAGCGGCACGTCGATCGCGGCGCCGAGGCCGCCGAGCTTCTTGCTCGAGGGCACCAGCGCCGCGCCCTTCTCGACCGCCGCGCGCAGCGGCGCACCGAGCTTCGGGTGCAAGACCGCCGCGGCGTGCTCGAGCTCGCCGGCCTCGCCGACGATCGCGGCCTTGCCGTAGCTCTGCGCCGCGCCGGGCGCGATGCCGAGTGCTTCGACGCACTTCGCGCCGAGCAGGCCGCCGAGCTCTTCGCCGATTGCGATCAACGCGTCGAGTTTCGCCTCGTAGCGGCCAGCGCACGGGTTGTCGATCACCGCGATCGCGAGCGCGCGGCGCGTCGGCGGGTCGATCGCGCGGCCCATCTCGAGGCGCGTCTCGTCGACCTGGACGATGAGTTTTCGGATCTGTGCTTGCATGTCGGTTCCTCGCTCAGCGCTGGCCGTCCCACTTCGCGATGTCCTTCGCCGCGAGGCCGCCGACGCGCGCGTGCACGCGCGCCCCGGTGCTCATCGCGAGGATGAAGACGATCTCGTCGGCGCGCGGCGCGCCCGGCACGCGCACCTCGAACGCATCGAAGTGGCTGCGCACGTAGGCGGCGTTGATGTGGGTCAGCGGCACGTCGAGCGCGGCGCCCGGCGCGCCGACCTTCTTCGTCGACGGCACGATCGCGAGCGCGTTGCCGGTCTGCCCCGCGCCGGCAGGCGCGGCCGCCGTGGCATTCGGCGCGGCTGCCGATGGCGCGCCGGCCACGTAGGCCGCACGGTCACCCCTCCAGCCGAGCAGTTCGCGCATCGCGTAGCCCCCGGGCACGTGCCACAGCGCGCCGTGCTCGAGCTCGCCGGCGGCGCCGATGATCGCGCCCTTGCCGTAGCCCTCGATGCGATCGACCGGCACGTCCATCGCGGCGCGCAGGCGCTGCGCCATGTCGACGCCGACCGGCTGCAGCGCGTCCATCATCGGCACGATGTTGTCGACATAGCGGCCGGCGAACGGGTTCGTCAGCACCACGCCGATCGCGCCACGCCGCAGCGGCGCCAAAGCCGGCGGGCCGAACTCGTGGTGGATGTCTTCGACGGTGGTGAAGACGCGGCGGATCTCGATCATGCGATTTCGTTAAGCAAATACTGAACCAAGTTCCGGCACGACGGGGCCGTGGCGCGCCTCGGCCGCCACCGGCCCGATGCGGCGCCCGCGATGTTGGCACACGAGCAGTGCCGCGTGGATCAGGCCCTGCCCTCGGAGCGCTTCGGCGCGGCGCGCGCCGGCGTCGAGCGCGCGGTCGACGGCCGCCGCGCCGAGCGCCGGCACCGCGACGGTGACGGCGATCTCGCCGAGGTCGGTGTCGTCCTTCAGCGTGTTGGCCGGGCGGCGCTCGATGCGCGGGTCGTCGACATCGACCGCGTTGGCGATCATCGTCGCCGCGGCATCGGCCAGCGCCGCGCTGCGCGCGAGCACGGTCACGCTGTCGGCGATGCCGAGCGAGAAGCTGCGCCCGCGCCAGCCGCTGGTGGCGACGCCGCGCACCGGCATCGCGGCACAAACCTCGAAGCCGCCATCGAGCGCCGGCACGCCGGCGGCCGGATCGAAGCGCGCGAGGTCGGCGAACAGCCCGACCTTGACCGACGCGCCCGGCGCCAAGTGCAGCGCGATGTCGCCGCCGTTGTTGACCCACGCGCGATCGATGCCGGGCCGCTCGTAGCAGCCGATCATTTCCTGCGCGACCGCGCCGGCCACCGCGGCCATCGGCGTGATGAAGCCGGCGTGAAACGGTCGGCAGGCGTGCCACATGCGGCGCGCGACGACCCCCTGCAACGGGCACGGCACGCGCACCGGAAGCCGCAACGCGCGCAACTCGCTCACGAGTTCGGGCAGCACCGTCTCGAAGCGCGCCCACGCCGCGGCGTGGGCGGCGGCCAGCGCGCCGGCCTCGCCGTCGGCACCGATCACGAGATCGATCGGGCCGTGCTGGAAGTGCCAGCGGCCGTCGGCGAGCGAGGCGCGTTGCGCGTGCATCGTGGTCAGCCGATTAGCCGAGCAAGGGCGGCTGGCCGAGCGGCCACGGGTTCGCAGCAGCCAGCGCCTCGAAGCGGCGCGCGGTCGGCGCGCCGTCGCTGTGGCCGGCGCCGCGCGCGAGCGCCTCGGCGAGCGGGCGCACGTGCTCGAGGTGGCCGCCGAGCGCACGATAGTCGTCGAGCTTCATGCTGAACTCGATCGGCGCGACGATCGCCGGCGTCGGCACCGTGCCGAAGCTCTGGTCGGGCATGCGCGCCACATCGACCATCATCGTGATGCCGCCGCCCGGCCACACATACGCCGGCGCGCCGCCGCAGGTGACGT
>DATMIN010000528.1:0-7323 GCA_035554275.1 Burkholderiaceae bacterium | reverse complement strand
GCAGGTGGTGCGCGGCCACTGGCGGCGCTTCGGCCGCAACGTCTACTCGCGCCACGACTACGAAGGCGTCGACAGCGCCGCGGCCAACGCCCTGATGACGCAGCTGCGCGCCTCGCTCGCGACGCTGCCGGGCCGCACGATAGTCGCCAGCACGATCGCGAGCGCCGACGACTTCGCCTACACCGACCCGGTCGACGGCTCGGTCAGCAGCGCGCAGGGCATCCGCATCGGGCTGGTCGACGGCTCGCGGGTCGTGTTCCGGCTCTCGGGCACCGGCACCGAAGGCGCGACGCTGCGCGTCTACCTCGAGCGCTTCGAGAGCGACCCGGCGCGCCACGACGTGCCGGCGCCGGAAGCGCTGGCCGGGCTGATCGCGTTCGCGGATGAGGTCGCCGGCATCCGCGCGCGCACCGGGCGCAGCGCGCCGACCGTGGTCACCTAATCGGGTCGGCAGCGGATCAGGCGCGCTTGCGTTCGTGCGCGCTCGCCAGCGTCAGCAGCGGCATCGGCTGCGACACCACCGCCTCGGCGTTGACGCAGTGGTCGAGCGTGAGGCGCATGTACTCGTAGCTCGTCGTCACGCGCGAGCGGATCAGCGCCACGCCGCGCGGCGTCGGGTTCGTGCCCATCAGCGCGCAGATGATCTCCAGCGCTTCCCACGGGTGCGTGTCGTCGTAGCGGGCGTGCAGCTTCAGCCACTTCATCGCCTTGGCGCGCACCTCGGCCGGGAAGCTCTGCTCGTAGATGTCTTTGGAGCACACCAGCGCCGACCAGTCGCCGGTCACGCCCTCGATCGCGTAGTTGGTCGCGGCCATGCCGGCGGCGAGCGAGTCGCGTTCGCAGGTGTGCCAGCACCAGTGCGACAACGCGTGCGTCTCGGGCGGCACCTCGCCGTGCAGCAGGTCGTCGCGGCTCACGCCGCTGGCGATCGACCACTCGAGCCAGTGGTCGGCGTGGTTCTGCTCGACCCGGATGTTGCGGATCAGGTAGCGCCGCGCCTCGTCGTGCCCGCGGGTGCGGCCGTACTGCACCTTGCACAGGTTCTGCGCCATGTACTGCGGGAACTGCTCGATCACCGGCCACACGCCGACGAGGAAGGTGCTGATCTGGCTCTCGTCGAGCGCGGCGTCGCGCATCAACTGGAACAGCTCGTGGTTCGCCACGCGATCGCGCGACTCGGCACAGTCGTCGACCAACCCGCGGGCCCAGGCCGGGTAGCTCTGGATGTCGGTCAACTCGCCTTCGCGAATGAAGATGTCGCTCACTGGGGAACCCCTCCTCGTCGTCGTTGTTCGTGTCGTGATGGCTGATGCCATCGGCGGATCGACATTACCTTGCGAGACATCCTGACGCAACCGGTTACATGGAAACGATGTGCTCGCACGACATCGGTTAGCACGCGCCATGCCAATCGCTTGACGAAAGGCATCAGCGCCGACCGAACATCATCTGCCGCGCGAGGGCCGACTTCACGGGCCCGAGCGCGCCGAGCGCCGCAATGCCGAGGCCTCTCGCCGCGCCGGCGCCGGGCAGCTTCCAGGTGAAGCTGCGGGCGAGGAAATCGGTCGCGGCAATCATCGCCCAGCGGTCCGGGCCGCGCCGCCACTCGAGCCGGCGCAGCACGGCATCGACATCGCGGTCGCGCGCCAGCGCCTGCACCAGCTCGAACGCATCGCGCAGGCCAAGGTTCAGGCCCTGGCCCGCGACGGGATGCAGCGTCTGCGCGGCATTGCCGATCCGCACGCTGCGGCCGTCGGCGAGCGTGCGCTCCGCGTTCAGGCCGAGCGCAAACGCCTTCAGCGGCGTGATCGACGCGATCCGGCCGACGGCGGGGTGGAAGATGTCGTTCAGCACCGTCACGCGCTGCGCGTCGGTGAGTTCGCGCACCGGGTCGTCGTCGGTCGGCACGCACCACACGAGGCCGGCGCCGCCGCCCTTCAGCGGCAGCAGCGCGGCCGGGCCGTGGCGCGTGAAGCGCTCGAATGCGACGCCGGCGTTGGCGCGCGCGCTGCCGTTCGGCTCGAACGCGACCTGGCCGACCCACGCGGTCTGCTGGTAGTCGTGGCGCAGCGGGGCGCGCTCGTGCGGGCCGATCGCGCGGCGCGCCTGCTCGGCGAACACGCCGCCCTCGGCGACGACCGCGAGATCGAAGCGCTCGGCGATGCCGGCATCGACCTCGACACCGCCAGCGAGATTCTTCAACCCCGCGACGGGCTGGCCGAAGCGCGTGTGCAGCCGGGTCGGCTCGGCCGCCTGGGCCGCGACCCACGCCTGCTGCAGCGGCGCTGTGATCGCGCCGTAGCTGAGCACCGCGCCGAGCAGCGGCACCGCCTCGTCGACCGCGCGGATGCGCAACTCGGGCTCGCGCAGCCAGTCGCCGAGCAGCGGCGGCAGCGACGGCGGCTGCTGCGACACGTGCACCTCGAGGATAGTCTGCGCCAGCTCGGCGCGCCACGCGCCGAGCCGCTCGAGCAGCTGCACGCTGCCGAGCGAGAGCGCGAGCGTGCGCGGGTCGCCCGACACGTCCTTGTCGACTGCTCGCGCGTCGAACAGCGAAACCTGCGCGTCGGGCAGCGCGCTCGCCGCGTGCAGTGCGAGCGCGAAGCCGACCGGCCCGGCGCCGATCACGGCCAGGTGCAAGGAGGCGGCGGGCGCGGACGGCGCTTGATCGGGCATCGGGCGGAACCAGGTGGTGGGGGTTGAATTCGCAGGCTGCGGCGTATTATTCGCCGCACCCCGGATCAGGGGTCCAACGAAGGAGCGGGTCGCCATGGCGCTGATGGATTTCATCAAGAAACAGTTCATCGACATCATCGAGTGGCTCGAGCCCGACGATGGCACGCTCGCGTGGCGCTTTCCGATGGAAGACCGCGAGATCCAGAACGGCGGCTCGCTGACGGTGCGCGAATCGCAGGTCGCGGTGTTCGTCAACGAAGGCAAGGTCGCCGACGCGTTCGGCCCCGGCCGCTACACGCTGACCACCGCGACGCTGCCGATCCTCACGTACCTCAAGAACTGGGACAAGCTCTTCAAGAGCCCGTTCAAGAGCGACGTCTACTTCTTCAGCACGCGCCAGCAGGTCGACCAGCGCTGGGGCACGAGCCAGCCGGTGACGATCCGCGACAAGGACTTCGGCGCGGTGCGGCTGCGCGCGTTCGGCAACTACAGCTACCGCGTCGCCGACCCGAAGCTGTTCCACACCGAGATCTCGGGCACGCGCGATGTCTACACCGCGGCCGAACTCGACGGCCAGCTGCGCGCGCTGATGCTGCAGCACATTTCCGACGCCGTGGCTTCGAGCGGCGTGGCCTTTCTGGATCTGGCGGCGAACCAGGTCGAGTTCGCGAAGGCGCTGCAGGAGGCGACCGCGCCGTCGTTCGCCGCGATCGGCCTGAAGCTTGAGGCCGTGACGCTGCAGAACATCTCGCTGCCCGAGGAGTTGCAGAAGATCCTCGACCAGAAGATCGGCATGGGCATGGTTGGCGGCGACATGGGCAAGTTCATGCAGTACCAGACCGCGCAGGCGATCCCCAAGTTCGCCGAGAACGCCGGGCAGGGCGGCGGCATCGCCGGCGACGCGATGGGGCTCGGGGCCGGTGTCGCGCTCGGCCAGGTGATGGCGCAGCAGCTCGGCCAGGGGTTGAGCGCGAACGCGCCCGGCGCGCCGGCCGCGCTCGCCGGTGCGGCGGCGGCCGCCGGCGCCGGCGTCAAGCCCGACGACGTGATGGCCACGCTCGAGAAGCTCGGCGAGCTCAAGACCAAGGGCATCCTGACGCAGGACGAGTTCGACGCGAAGAAGGCGGAGCTGCTGAAGAAGCTCGTTTGATGTAGTCAAGCGAGCTCTTGGCCACCGAACCGACACCGCAGCGCGCCTACCGCGCCGCGTGCCCGAACTGCGGCGCGCCGGTCGAGTTCCGCTCGGCCGCGTCGGCGTTCGCGGTCTGCAGCTTCTGCAAGAGCAGCGTCGTGCGCGACGGCGAGGCCCTCCGCAAGATCGGCGAGAGCGCCGAGCTGTTCGACGACCACTCGCCGCTGCAGCTCGGCGCCGCCGGCCGCCACCAGGGCGCGGCGTTCACGCTCGTCGGCCGGCTGCAGTATCGCTATGCCGAGGGCACGTGGAACGAGTGGCACGCGCTGTTCGACAGTGGCGACGAGTCGCAAAAGTCAGGCTGGCTGAGCGAGGACAACGGCCGCTACGTGATCGCGTTCGACGCGCCGCTGCCGAGCACCGCGCCGACCGCGGCGAGCCTGCGGCCCGGCGCGCCGGTGGTGATCGGCAGCCAGGCCTGGAGCGTGGCCTCGGTGACGCGCGCGACGCTGCTCGCCGCGCAGGGCGAGCTGCCGCACGCGCCGCCCGCGGCGAAGGACTTCGTCGTCGCCGACCTGCGCAACACCGGCGGCGAGGTCGGCACGCTCGACTACGCCGACGCGGCCGCGCCGCGCTGGTCGATCGGCCGCTCGGTCGCGCTCAGCGAACTCGCGATGACCGGCCTGGCCGACGCGACCGAGAAGAGCCTGAAGGGCCGCGGCGTCGAGTGCCCGAGCTGCGGCGCGGCGCTCGAGGTCAAGCTCGCGAGCACGCAGGCGATCGTCTGCCATCAATGCCATGCGGTCGTCGATCTGGTGGGCAAGGACGGGCAGGGCGTCGGCGGCGATCTCGCGCACTACGCGCAGGCCAACGGCAGCGAGCCGCTGATTCCGCTCGGCACGGTCGGCACGCTCGCGTTCGGCGCGCGGCCGGCGCTGCCGTGGCAGGTGGTCGGTTACGTCGAGCGCTGCGAGGTCGATCAGGCGCCCGACGACGAGCAGACCTTCTGGCGCGAGTACCTGCTGTACCACCGCACCGAAGGCTTTGCCTTCATCGTCGACGCGCAGGACGGCTGGAGCTGGAGTGCGCCGATCACTGGCGTGCCCGCGGGCAGCGGCGCGGTCGTCAATCTCGGCGGCGTGGTCTACCGCAAGCTCTACGACTACACCGGCATGGTCACCTACGTGCTCGGCGAGTTCTACTGGCAGGTCACGCAGAACCAGCGCACCTTCAACAGCGACTACCAGGGCACCGGCGCGGCGACATCGAAGCGCCTGAACCGCGAGCAGACCGATTCGGGCGGCACGCGCGAGGTGGTCTGGTCGGCCGGCGAGACGCTCGCCGCCGACACCGTGCTGAAGGCGTTCCGCCTCGCGCCCGAGCGCGGCGCCGCGCTGCAGCGCGACGCGCTGCCCACGTCGCTGAACGGCGCGTCGCTGCTCGCCAAGATCTTCTTCTGGGCCTTCGTCGTGATCGTCGTGCTGATGCTGTTCCGCTGCAGCAGCGGCGGCAGCGGCAGCCGCCGCAACTGCGACGACGTGCGCAACACCTTCGGCGCGGCGTCGGGCGAGTACCAGAATTGCCTGAACGCGAACCGCAGCGGCGGCGGCTACTACGGCGGCGCCGGCGGCGGCTTCGGCGGCTTCTCGAGCGGCGGCAGCCACAAGTAGTGGCACCGGCCGCGATCAACGTGTTGATGTTCCAACTCTCTAACGGAGGTTCACCATGATGGGAATCGAGTGGATGAAGCCCGGCGTCATCGTCGGCTCGATCTTGTTCGCGCTGATCGGCGTGGCGATCTTCTGGATCTGCTTCGTGATCGTCGACAAGCTCACGCCCTACGACCTGTGGGGCGAGATCATCGAGAAGAAGAACGTCGCGCTGGCGATCGTCGTCGGTGCGATGTGCATCGCGATCGGGATGATCGTCGCGGCCGCGGTGCACGGCTGACGCGGTGGACGTCGCGCACGCGTCGGCGGTGCCGCCGGGCCGCGCGCCGGTGCGCCCCGCCGAGGTCGCGCTGCTCGCCTCCGTCTTCGTCGTCGCGGCCTGCGGCCTCGTCTACGAACTCGCCGCCGGCACGCTCGCGAGCTACCTGCTCGGCGACTCGGTGCTGCAGTTCTCGACCGTCATCGGCACGTATCTCTTCGCGATGGGCGTCGGCTCGTACCTGTCGCGCTTCTTCGAGCGCCAGCTGGTCGCGCATTTCCTGCGCATCGAGCTGCTGGTCGGCCTGATCGGCGGGCTGCTGCCGCTGGCGTTGTTCGCGCTGCAGTCGCTCGCGAGCCCGTCGTTCCGCTTCGCGCTGTACGTGATGGTGCTGGCGGTTGGCGTGCTCGTCGGCCTCGAGATCCCGCTCGTGATGCGGATTCTGAAGCGCCAGGCGCACGGGGGCTTGCGCACGCTGGTGTCGCAGGTGCTGACCTTCGACTACCTCGGCGCGCTCGCGGTCGCGATCGCGTTCCCGCTGCTGCTGGTGCCGCAGCTCGGGCTGATCCGCACCGGTGCGCTGTTCGGGCTGATGAACGCGGCGGTCGCGGTCTGGGCGCTGCTGCTGTTCCGCGCCGAGCTGCGGCGCTTCGCTGCGCATGCGCTGGCGTGCGCGCTGACGCTGGGCGCGCTCGGCGCCGCGTTCGCCGCCGCCGATCACGTGACGGCGTGGGCCGAGGACCGCTTCTACGCCGACCACGTGCTGTTCAGCGAATCGAGCCCGTACCAGCGTGTCGTCGTCACCGCGAGCAGCCAGGGTGTGCGGCTGTTCCTGAACGGCAACCTGCAGTTCCATTCGCGCGACGAGTACCGCTATCACGAGGCGCTGGTGCACCCGGCGATGGCGGCGCAGGGCGCGCCGAAGCGCGTGCTCGTGCTCGGCGGCGGCGATGGTCTGGCGGCGCGCGAGATCCTGAAGTACCCGAGCGTCGAGCGCGTCACGCTGGTCGAGCTCGACCCGCGCGTGACGCAGCTGTTCGCGACCCAGCCGCTGCTGCGCGCGCTCAACCACGACGCGCTGCGCTCGCCAAGACTCACGGTCGTCAACGCCGACGCGTTCGAGTGGCTGCAGCGCAGCACCGAGAGCTTCGACGTGATCGTCGTCGACTTCCCCGACCCGACCAATTTCAACATCGGCAAGCTCTACACCGCGAGCTTCTACCGCCTCGTCGATCAGCACCTGAGCGCGGCCGGCTACGCGGTGGTGCAGACGACCTCGCCGCTGATCGCGCGCAAGAGCTTCTGGACCGTCGTGACCACGATCGAGGCCGCGGGCCTTTCGACCACGCCCTACCACGCGCACGTGCCGAGCTTCGGCGAGTGGGGCTTCGTGCTCGCGAGCCGCCGGCCGTACCGCGTGCCGGCCGCGCTGCCCGAAGGCCTGCGCTTCCTCGGCCCGGCCGATCTGCCGGCGCTGTTCGACTTCCCGCTCGACATGGCGCGCGTGCCGGCCGAGGTGAACCGGCTCTCGAACCAGGTGCTGGTGCAGACCTTCGAAGAGGAATGGGGCAAGGTGCACCAATGAG
>DATMIN010000527.1:0-9122 GCA_035554275.1 Burkholderiaceae bacterium | reverse complement strand
GCGGTGTGCTGCCTCGACGACGGCCTGGACTTCAGCAACTTCTACTCGGCGCAGCTGTACGGCAAGGTCGCGTACCACGAGTTCGAAGGCATCACGGTGCACGCCGACGAAGGTGCGCGCATCGTCGCGAGCGCCGGCGGCAAGCCGGTGCTGCTGCTGCGCAACCACGGGCCGGTGACGATCGGTGCAAACCTGGCGCAGGCGTTCGGCCTGATGTGGCTGCTCAACCGCGCCTGCGAGGTGCAGCTCGCGACGCGCGCGATGGGCACGCCCAGGCCGATTCCCGTGCCGGTGCTCGAAGGCTGCGTGCGCGATTCGCTGCAGTTCGACGCCCGCTTCGGTGCCGGGCAGGACGCGTTCGACGCGCTGCAGCGCATCGTCGACCGCGTCGACCCCGGCTACCGGCGCTGACGCGCGCGTCAGCGCCGTACCAAGCCTGCCGCGCTTCGGCGCGCGCTCAACCGGGCCGATCGGCTCTACAGTGCGGCCATGGCGCTGATCTACTACCTGACCCACGTCCACCTCGAGTTCGGCGCGCGCCGGCTGCTGGCGGCCGAGTGCGAGCGGGTCGGCATCCGCAAGCCGCTCGTCGTCACCGACGCCGGCGTGCGCGCGGCCGGCGTGCTGCAGCGCGTGCTCGAGGCGCTGCCGGCCGCGATGCAGGGCGCGCCGGTCTACGACCGCACGCCGTCGAACCCGACCGAGGCCGCGGTGCGCGAGGCCGCGGCGCTGTACCGCGAGCACGGCTGCGACGGGCTGATCGCGGTCGGCGGCGGCTCGTCGCTCGATTGCGCGAAGGGCGTCGCGATCGCCGCCACGCACCCGGGCCCGCTCGTCACGTACGCGACGATCGAGGGCGGCAGCGCCAAGATCACCGAGGCCGTGGCGCCGCTGATCGCGGTGCCGACCACAGCCGGCACCGGCAGCGAGGTCGCGCGCGGCGCGATCGTGATCACCGACGACCACCGCAAGCTCGGCTTCCACTCGTGGCACCTGCTGCCGAAGTCGGCGATCTGCGACCCCGAGCTCACGCTCGGCCTGCCGCCGGGGCTGACCGCCGCCACCGGCATGGACGCGATCGCGCACTGCATGGAGACCTTCATGGCGCCGGCCTTCAACCCGCCGGCCGATGGCATCGCGCTCGACGGCCTCGAGCGCGGCTGGGGCCACATCGAGCGCGCCACCCGCGACGGGCACGACCGCGACGCGCGGCTGAACATGATGAGCGCGTCGATCGAGGGCGCGCTGGCGTTCCAGAAGGGCCTGGGCGCGGTGCACTCCCTGTCGCACAGCCTCGGCGGCGCCGACCCGCGGCTGCACCACGGCACCCTCAACGCGATGTTCCTGCCGGCGGTGGTGCGCTTCAACGCGAGCGCCGAATCGGTGGCGAGCGAGAAGCGGCTCGACCGGATGGCGCGCGCGATGCGGCTGGCCAGCGGCGCCGACATCCCCGAGGCGATCCGCGCGATGAACGCGCGCCTCGGGCTGGCGCCGGGGCTGGCGGCGCTCGGCGTCGAGCGCGCGCTGTTCGACCGCGTGATCGACGGCGCGCTCGCCGACCATTGCCACAAGACGAACCCGCGCCTGGCCAGCGCCGACGACTACCGCGCGATGCTCGAAGCGTCGCTCTGAGTCGGCTCCGCCGCGGTGCGGCGAGGCGGACCGTTAAACTGCCGCGTCCGCGAACCAACGCCTCCAACCCCGCTTGCCCGTGCTCAGCATCCTCTACGTCGAAGACAACGACGATCTCCGCGAGACCATCGGCCTGCTGCTCGAGGCAAGCGACCGCGAGGTCGTCACCTGCGCCAACGCCGAGGCCGCGCTGGCCGCGGTCGCGGCGCGCCCGTTCGACGTGCTCATCACCGACGTGAGCCTGCCCGGCCTGTCGGGCACCGAGTTGGCGCGGCGCGTGCTGGCCGACGACCCGCAGCGCTGGGTGGTGCTGTGCTCGGGCTACGAGTTCCGCCACGGCCTCGAGCAGCTCGGGCCGAACGTGCGCTCGCTGTCGAAGCCGTTCGAGGTCGAGGAGCTCGACGCGCTGATGGGCGAGATCGCGGCCCAGCGCGCCGCCGGCTGAGGCGCCGGCCGGCGGGCTGCGCCGAAGCCGGCGCCTGACCGCGCCGCGGGTGTGACCAATTGAAAGACCGGCCCGCAATGCCCGCCGGCCGCTTCAGCCGACCGCGCTTCGGCCGAAAAGGCGAGACAACCGTCACAGCCCGCGAGCCCGCCATGACCCTGACCGCCCTCAGCGCCTCGAGCGCCACCACCGCCGGCAGCACCGCGCCGGTCTCGTCGACCGCATCGTCGGCCCCGACCGCGCCGGTCGACGCCGTCGCACCGACCGGGGACAGCGGCAAGTCGCATGGTCACCATGCGCACGGCGGCCACGGCCACGTCCGCCAGGCGCTGATGCAGGCGCTCGACGGCATGGGGCTCGACGGCGTGCAAGGCAACGACGGCCATGGCGCCGGCAACCTGAAGCACGACATCGCGCAGTTCATGCACACGCTGTTCCAGGCCGTCAAGGACGAGGCCTCGTCGTCGACCAGCGCCACGACCGGCGGCCCGCGCGCCGGCTTCGGCGCCGGCCTGTCGGCCCTGATCACCGACGCCAGCCAGGGCAAGGCGCCGGCCGCGTTGCAGTCCGCGTTCGATCGCCTCGCGGCCGATCTGAAGCTCGGCTCGGCGACGCCGGCTGCGGCGACGAGCGGGATGGTGTCGGCCAGCGTGCCGGCGGCGTCCGACCCGATCAGCACCAGTTCGACGGCCGACGACGGCGTCTCGACCGCGACGACGACGACGGCCACGACAACGGCCACGAGCGAACCTGACGTCGATGCGCCTGCCGCCTCGACCACCGCCACCGCGTCGGCCACGACGCCGGTGACCGCATCGCCCGCACCGACGAGCGGCCTGCAAACGCTGCTGTCGCGTCTGCAGCAATTGCTCGGCTACGGCGCGGCGACCACCGCCTCGAGCCCGACGACACTGGGCAACACGGTCAACCTGACCGCCTGAGCTCGGGCGCCAGCGCCGGCGTGAAGTACAACAAGGATCAGTGGATCTCGTCCTTCGAGGACCGCCTGCTGAGGCTGCGCCCGCACATCACGCAACGCATGCTCGACACGATCGCGCTGATGGCGTGGAATCAGGCGGGGAAGAAGGACGTGGATCCGGCGAAGGCGGCGCAGGATTGGTCCGCGTCGATGGACAAGCCTTCCGCCTGACACCTGGCGAAGGCAGTTGAAGTCAAGCCCACGCCAGCATTGAGCTGGAGCAGCGTGGCTCGGCGCAGACCGGGGCTAACGTACCCCGACGGCCCGAGCGAGCTTGATTGCACACCGCGACCGACGCACCGCTGTCGGCCTGCGGGCGCGGCGCGGCGGCGTTCTGCTCGCCGGCAACCGAAGTCGCGAAGCCGTCATGCGCGCGACATCCGGGCGGCGAAGAATCGCCCGACCCGTCGTGCCCACGGCCCGGCAATCCCCATCGCCGACATCACCCGAAGGGAGTTCCATGCGCCGCGTCCACACGATCCACGCCCTCGTCATCTCGTTGACCTGATGAACATCGACGATCCGGACGATCTGAACCACGACGGCGACACGACCTTCACGCTGCCGTACGTCACCATCGAGAACGTGCTCGTGCTGAACCCCACACGCTGCTGGTGGCCAACGACAACAACGTCCCCTATGGTGGTGGCCGGGCCCTGGCATCCGACATCACGGAGTTCCTGCGCATCACGCTGCCGCCCGGGCGCATGTGCAACGGGTGCACGAGCGAGTAGCGCACCACCGAGCGCCTGCCAACCTCACCAGAACCCTGTCAAGAAGAAAGGACACCCCGATGACCACCTCTCGCCGCAAGTTTCTTCAAAGTACCGCCCAGACCGGGATCGCCGCGGCCGCGCTGTCTGCGTTCCCGCCGAGTATCAGGAAGGCGCTGGCGATCCCGGCCAACAACAAGACCGGCACGATCAAGGACGTCGAGCACGTGGTCATCCTGACGCAGGAGAACCGCTCCTTCGATCAGTATTTCGGGACGCTCAAGGGAGTGCGTGGGTTTGGCGACCGCTTCACCATCCCGCAGCCCGGTGGGCGCAAGGTCTGGGAGCAGCTCGACTTCAACGGCAACCCGGTGCTGCCGTACTACCTCGATGCCACCCAAGGCAACGCCCAGCGCGTGTCGGGCACGCCGCACGCGTGGGTCGACGGTCAGCTCGGCTGGCTCGACGGGCGCCTGGGCTACTGGCCGGCCGTCAAGACCAATGCCTCGATGTCCTACTACAAGGAAGCCGAGCTCCCGTTCCAGTTCGCGCTCGCCAACGCCTTCACGCTGTGCGACGGCTACCACTGCTCGATGCACACCGGCACGAACTCCAACCGGATGTTTGTTTGGACCGGCACCAACGGCCCGACCGGCGCCGGCGTGGCTTCGCTGAACAACGAGTGGGACGGGCTGTCACCGACCGACCCGCCGACCATCGGCTACACCTGGTCGACCTACCCCGAGCGGCTGCAGGCCGCCGGCGTCAGCTGGATCGTCTACGAGCAGATGCCCGACAACTACGGCGACAACTCGCTGGTCGGCTTCCGGCAGTACCACGCCGCCAACCTCGCTTCCGGCAAGCCGGTCGGCACCGACGGCGGCCCGTATCCCGCCTACGACCCGGCCAGCGACGACGCGCACAACCCGCTGTACAAGGGCATCGCCAACACGATGCCCGGGCCGCTGGGCGACGTGAACGCCTATTTCGACCGCTTCCGACAGGATGTGCTGCAAGGCAAGCTGCCGCAGGTGTCGTGGATCGTCGCGCCGGCCACCTACAGCGAGCACCCCGGCCCCTCCAGCCCGGTACAGGGCGCCTGGTACATCCAGCAGGTGCTGGATGCATTGACCGCCAGCCCCGAGGTGTGGAGCAAGACGGTGCTGTTCATCAACTTCGACGAGAACGACGGCTACTTCGATCACCTCCCGTCGCCGGCCGCGCCCTCGCGCAAGCCCGACGGCACGCTGGCCGGCAAGAGCACGCTGCCGGCCGCCGACATCGCCCCTGAATACAACGACTACCCCTCGCCGCCCGGGACCACCGGCCAGCCGCAGCAGGGCGGGGCGAACCTCGACTACGGTGCGATGGACGGCCGCGTGTTCGGCCCCGGCATGCGCGTGCCGATGTACGCCGTGTCACCGTGGAGCCGTGGCGGGTGGGTCAATTCACAGGCCTTCGACCACACCTCGGTCATCCGCTTCATCGAGGCGCGCTTCGGCGTCAAGGAACCCAACATCAGCGCCTTCCGCCGCGCCGTCTGCGGTGACCTGACCACGGCATTCAACTTCGCCACGCCGAACAACGAGCCGCTGCCCACGCTGGCCGGCCGCAAGACCAAGTCGCAGGCCGACCTGCTGCGAGCGGCGCAGCAGGCGCTTGCGCCGATCGTGCCTGCCGCGGGGCGCGGTGTTCCCGCGCAAGACACCGGGTACCGTCCGTCGCGCGCCTTGCCATACGAGCTGCACGTCGCCGCGACACTGGATGTGATTGCCGGCACGGTCAAGCTGGGCTTCGTCAACACCGGGCACGCGACCGCGGTCTTTCACGTCTACGACAAGGCGCAGCTCGACGGCATGCCGAGCAGCCAGCCGATCCCGGCCGACCCCACAGCGCTGCTGGCCTTCCGCGACCAGTATCCGCAGCCGCTGCGCTACGTGGTCGAGCCGGGCAAACGCCTGGATGACGATTGGGCCGTGCAATCCCAAAACGCCGGCCGCTACGACTTGTGGGTGCTCGGTCCGAATGGGTTTCATCGCCGCTTCAAGGGCGACCTGACCGCGCTCCGTGCGCGGAGCGCGCCTGCCCCTGAAGTGCTCGTCAGCTACGACGCCGCGGCGGGCGGCTTGCGCCTGGAAGCGCGCAATGACGGCTCGGGGCAAGTCGTGTTGAAGGTGCGCTCCAACCAGTTGTACGGATCGCTGGAGAGCGCGAAGTCCAGCGCGCTGCCTGGCAGCGAGCAAGCTCGCGGCACCGGCACCGAGTGGGAACTGCGGCTCAGCGGCCGCAGCACGCAGTCGCTGTACTGGAACCTGGACTCGACGGGCTGGTGGTACGACCTGCTCGTGACGTGCGACGCCGACCCGAGCTTCCTGCGTCGCCTGGCCGGGCGGATGGAGACCGGACGGCACTCGGTCAGCGATCCCGCGATGGGTCTTGTCGACAAGTTCTGAGAGGCGCCGCGTTCACGCGGCGCATCGTGATCGACTCGGTGGCCGCGGCAGCGCGCCCGGCTGCCGATGCCATCGCTACCGATGCGAGATCCAGGCGATCGCCGCCAGATGCGCCGCCGCCGACGCCTCGGCGGCGGTCGCGAAGGCCTCGAAATCGGGCCGGATTTCCTTGACGCTGGCGTCGGCCAGATGGGTCAGGATCGCGCGCGCAACGTAGCGGCCGTCGGGCTGCACCTCGGGCGTGGTGTCGATCTCGAAGCCCATGCTGACGGATTTGACGACACTCATCGACGACTCCCCTCCGACAATCGGATCACCCGCCCGGGCCGGAAGTCGATCTTGTCGCAAAGACCGGCGGGCACGCAAGGGGCCGCTCCGGCACGCTCCTGGCCGCACCCGACCGCCGCCGCGCGCGGCGCGACGCTAGCGACCGCGTTGGTAACGAGGAGCAACTCTGCATGGCAAGCGTCAACTACGGCTCCGATCCGAACGGATTGATCTGCGGCTTCCTGTTCGAGCCCGGTGCGCCGGGGCGCGCGATCACGCTCGACGGCGCGCGCCGGTGGATGGCCGGCGCGACGCAGGGCAGCGAGACGGGCGCCGCGGGCGCCTTCGTCTGGCTTCACTTCAATTTGAGCGATGCATCGGCCGAGGCGTGGATGCGCGCCCATCTGGCGCTGGTCCCGGAGTTCTTCGAGGCCTTGCAGGACGGTTCACGCTCGACCCGTATCGAGGATGCGAGCGACCATCTCGTCGCGGTCGTCAACGATGTGGCCTACGAGTTCTCGTTCGAGCCGTCGGAGATTGCGTCGCTGTGGATGACCGTCAACGAACGCGTCGCTGTCAGCGCGCGCAGCCATCCGTTGCGGTCCATCGACCGCTTGCGCCAGGCCGTGCGTGATGGCTGTGCGTTCGACTCGTCGATGGCGCTGCTGAACCACCTGTTGCGCGATCAGGGCGATGTGCTGGTGCGCATCGTGCGCGACGCCACCGTGCAGGTCGACACGATCGAGGACACGTTGCAGCGCGGCGGGTTCCAGCGCAAGCGCGCCGAGCTCGGCAAACTGCGCCGCGTGCTGGTGCGGCTGCAACGGCTGCTCGCGCCCGAGCCGGGCGCGATGTTCCGGCTGCTGCGCCAGCCGCCGTCGTGGATCGCTGAGCGCGACCTCGAGGAACTGCGCCAGGGCACCGAGGAGTTCTCGCTCGTGCTGCGCGACCTGACCGCACTGCAAGAGCGCATCAAGCTGCTGCAGGAGGAGATCGCCGCGCAGGTCAGCGAGCAGACCAACCGCAGCCTGTTCACGCTGACCGTGATCACCGTGCTGGGTTTGCCGATCAACATCTGCACCGGCCTGTTCGGCATGAACGTCGGCGGCGTCCCGTTCAGCCAGGAGCCGCATGGCTTCGCGGTGATCGTCGTGCTGCTCGCGATCTTCACCGGGCTGGCGGGCTGGCTGGCGTTCCGGCGCCGCGACTAGCGACAGGACAGTGACCGTCGTCAAAAGGCGGCGCCCACCGTGGCGGTCGACAACTCCCGGCGGCAGAAGACTCGAGAACGGTCGGTGCCGGGTGATCAGCTCGCCGCCCGCAACTGCAACGGGTCGATCAGCAGATAACCGGCTGCGCTCCCGGTCCGCCGATTCCCGTCGTCGCTGACGATGACGATTCGCTCAGCGCCGTCGATGACCGCGGCGCTGACACCTTCGGCCTTCGCGAAGCCCCGCAACCCGTCGACCGTCATTCGCTGCGCCGCCGCGCCGGGCACGCCGCTCCAGCGCCACAAGGCGAAGTCGGCCGGCTCGCGCGACGCCGGGCCGCTGATGACCAGATACGCGCCCAGCACCGGAACGTAGGACATGCCCCGAATGCCGTGGCCACCGAGGTCCAGTTCTTCCAGCGCCGGAGCGATCCGAGGCTCCTCGCTCAGCTCGAAGATGGCGCGAGGATTCTCGATGCTGGCGACAAGCGCGCGACCGTCGTGCAGAGGGCTGCGCAAGCCGATCAGCAGGCGCGTCTGATCCGGGGTGATTTCCAGCGCCTCGATGTTGAGCCCGCCGTCTCCTTTGACATCGCGCACGAGGGCAGCGGCAGCCAGCACGGGATGTTGCGTCGTCAGGGCCTTCTTCAAACCGTCGACGACCTTGGGATCTCGAACCCGGTCGCCCTCGACCCGAAACCGAACGAGCTTCTCCCGCGACTTCTTGGAGTCGCCGCCGTCGTCGCGCGAGTGCGAGGTGATGCCGTAGACAAAGCCCTCGCGGTCGGCGGCAAGCCCTTCGAGATCGTCAAGCGTCCAGAAGAAGCTGAAGATCTGGAGCAGTCCGGCTGTCAGTGCTTCGGACTTGACCGTGCCGTCGGCGCCGATCGTCACGACGCTCAGCGGATGCTCCTTCTCGTCCTCGACGACCAGAAAGCGCCCGTCGGCGAGCTGCTGTATCGCCGACGGCTCGTAGATGCCGGTCAGCGGTCGAAAGGAAGGGGCGTCATCGCTGTTCATCGCAAGATTCTCCATCGCATGGCTCATGCGAAGCAGCAGATCGCCGCCGTCGGAATGGTCGCCGTGAACGGATTCTGGTGGCGGAGGCAGTAGGATTCGAACCCACGATGCCCTTGCAGGCATGCTTGATTTCAAGTCAAGTGCAATCGACCACTCTGCCATGCCTCCGCGGCGGGGTCAGCGTCGCGATTCTATCGAGCGGCCCGTGCCGCGCGCTCAGAAATTGGCGATCAGCGAGAGCCGCAGGCTGCGCGGCTCGACGGGGTGGAAGTGGATGTCGCTCACGCCCTCGGCCGGCTCGCCCTTCAGGCGTGAGGCGTAGTAGTAGTCGATGTCGCTTGCCTTCTTGTCGAACAGGTTGAACACGTCGAGCGCGAGCCGCAGGTTCGGGTTGAGCTTGTAG
>DATMIN010000526.1:0-8334 GCA_035554275.1 Burkholderiaceae bacterium | reverse complement strand
CGCCGCTGAAGAAGCGCTGAGCGGCGCCGCCCCGCTCGATTCAGGTCAATTCAGCAGCGCCTGCGCGAACTCGCGCGCATCGAAGGTCTGCAGGTCTTCGAGCGATTCGCCGACGCCGATGAAGTAGACCGGCACCGGCGGGGCGCCGCTCTGCTCGCCGCCGCGCTCGCCGCGTTCCCGCGACCAGAGTGCGATCGCCGCGAGCACACCGCCCTTCGCGGTGCCGTCGAGCTTGGTGACGACGAGGCCGGTGAGCTGCAGCGCCGCGTCGAACGCCTGCACCTGCGCCAGCGCGTTCTGGCCGGTGTTGCCGTCGACGACGAGCAGCACCTCGTGCGGCGCGCCCTGCTGCGCCTTGGCGATCGTGCGGTGGATCTTCTTCAGCTCTTCCATCAGGTGCGACTGCGTGGTCAGGCGCCCGGCGGTGTCGGCGATCACCACGTCGCAGCCGCGCGCCTTGCCGGCGACGACCGCGTCGAAGGTCACCGCGGCCGGGTCGCCGCCTTCCTGGCCGACGATCTCGACACGGCTGCCGACGTCGGAAGCGCGCGGGCCCGCGCGCTGGGCCCATACCGCCAGTTGCTCGCGCGCCGCGGCGCGGAACGTGTCGGCCGCGGCGAGCAGCACCTTGCGGTTCGCCTCGGCGAGGTGGCGCGTCAGCTTGCCGATCGTCGTCGTCTTGCCGGCGCCGTTGACGCCGACGACCATGATCACCGTCGGCACGTGCTCGCCCACCGTCAGCGCGCGCTCGAGCGGCCGCAGCAGATCGGTGATCGCGTTGGCGAGCAGCGCCTTGACCGCCTGCGGCGTGCGCGCGCGCTCCTCGTTGACGCGCCACTTCAGGTCGGCGAGCAGGTAGGCGGTCGCCTTCGAGCCGGCGTCGGCCATCAGCAGCGCCGACTCGAGTTCCTCGTACAGCGCGTCGTCGATCTGCGTGCCGGTGAACACCTCGGCCAGCGTCGAGCCGGTGCGGCGCAGACCGCCGCGCAGCTTGTCGACCCAGCGGCGGCGTTCGGCATCGGGCGGCGCGGCGGCCGGCGCTTCGTCGGCCGCGACGATCGTCGCTGCGGGTTCGATCGCGGTCGTTTCCGCCGGCGCGTCGGGCTCGGCCCCGGGCTCCGCCTCGGGCACGCCGCGCAGCCGGTCGAGCCAGCTGCGGCGCTCGGCCGGCGCCGCCGCATCGGCCTCGGGCACATCGGCGCGCGCGGGCTCGGCCGGCTCCGCCTTCTTCTTGAAAAAACTGAACATCGGGTCGGGGCGGTGCGGTGAAAGATGGGGGTGGGCGCAGGGGGCGACGGCGCGGGGGGCGGTCGAGAGCGCGTGCAGGTGGCCGGTATAATTTCCGGCTCAGGCGCTTTAGCTCAGTCGGTTAGAGCGACGGAATCATAATCCGCAGGTCCGGGGTTCGAGTCCCTGAAGCGCCACCAGACAAGTCAAGGGCTTAGCAGCGATGCTAGGCCCTTCTTCTTTGGCGGGAGCGCCATTTGGCGGCGCTCGTCGTTCAAGTCGAAGTGACATCGGATCGCACCGCTGTTCCGGCTCAAGCCGTGGCACGGCATGCCGATTGCATGGACACCGAGCCCGCCGATGTCCGCACTGCACCGCATCCTTCGCGCAGCCGCCCACTGGGGCGGCGCCGCGCTCGCGCTGGCGGGCGCCGTCTCGGTGCACGCGGCCGACCTGACGCCGACCGAGCAGCGTTGGCTCCAAGGGGCCTGGCCGCTCGTGACCTACGCGAAATCGATCGGGATGCCGCTCGACATCGTGGTGCAGCCGCAGGACAGCCCGCAAGCGGCGCCGCTGGCGATGGCGTTCATCGACGGCCGCTGCAAGCTGGTGCTGTCGATGCGCGGCAACCCGCAGGCGACCGACACCTTGCGCGACACCGAGCCGGAGCTGCTCGATGCAACGCTCGAACTGATGGCCGCACACGAACTCGGGCACTGCCACCGCTACCTCGAGGGCGCATGGTTCCAGAAGCCCGCGGGGTTCGAGGCCGGCGCCGATGCGCCGCGCGGCGCGGCCGCGGCGCGTCGCGAAGAAGGCTACGGCGACCTGGTGGGACTGGCCTGGATCCGGGCCCACCATCCGGAACTCTACGGGCGACTGCACGCCTGGTTGCTCAACGAGCGCGAGACCGACCACACGCCCGGCAGTGCCCATGACACGGTCGCGTGGGTCCGGCTCGCCCGCGACCCGGCGTCGCTCGGCGCCGGTTCCCTGTTCGATGCGCCCCGGGATCTGTGGGCCCGCGGCGGCCGGACGAGCGGCGAGCGAGGCGCGTTGACCGACTGATCGGGTCGCCGGTGGCCGAAGCGGCTCAGCGCCCGAGCGCCGCCGCGATCTCGCGGTAGTTGCCCGCGTTGCGGGTGATCGTGTCGTGCACGCTGACGCCCTGCGGGTCGAGCGTTCGCCCGCGGCCCTGCTGCTTGGCGACGTACAGGTTCGCGTCAGCGCGTTTGAGCAGCGCGTCGAGCGTGTCGTCGGGCGATTCGCGCGGGGCGATGCCGGCGCTGTAGCCGAGCGGGAAGCCGAGCTGCGCGACCGCGGCCTCGGCCAGGTGGGCGCGCAGCCGCGCGTCGAACGCGACGGTGGCGCGCAAGTCGGCGTGGCTCAGCAGCACGCAAAACTCCTCGCCGCCGTAGCGGCCGATCAGGTCGCCGGGTCGCACCGCGGAGCGCAGCGCGCCGGCCACGAAGCACAGCGCGCGGTCGCCGGCGTCGTGCCCGAGCGTGTCGTTGATCTGCTTGAAGTGATCGAGGTCGATCATCAGCACCGCCACCGGGTAGCCATAGCGCGCGCTCGCGGCGAGCTCGGTGTGGGCCGCGGCCTTCCAGGCGGTGCGGTTGAGCACGTTGGTCAGGCCGTCGACCGAGGCGAGCCGCTCGAGTTCGCGCGCGGCCTCGTCGCGGTGCGCGAGCAGGATCGCGACCAGCGACAGCGTGTTCGTCGCATTGGCGAGCAGTGCGAACGCCAGGTTCACCGGGTGCGGCGCGAGGAAGGTCGGGTAGCTCTCGGTGAAGAACGCGCCGAGGATGCCGCGCCCGGCCGTGACCACCATCTGCGCCGCCAGGCTCAGCACCAGCAGGCCGCGCCAGCGCCCGACCGGCACGGCAGGCCGGCGCAGCAGCGCCGCCGCGACCAGCCCCATCTGCAGCGTCAGCATCCCGTTGGCCCAGCCGACCCGGAACGCGTAGCTCGAGAACCCGAGCGCATAGCCCAGCGGCATCACGATCGCGATGAACAGCGGCGCCCGGTCGTGCGCCGCGCGGCCGCACCAGAGGTCGAACGCGGTCGCGTTCAGCGCCAGGCCGCTCGAGATGCCGACCATCGCGAGCGTCGAGAGCAACTGGTCGAGCCACCCGCCGGCGCCGGCCGAGCCCGAGGCCAGCAGCAGCGCCCAGCCGGCGGCCTGCAGCGCCACGCCGGCCTGCGCGCGCCGCGCGGCCGCGTTGACCTGGCCCATCACCGCCGGCAGCGCGACGGCCATCGTCAGCATGCACAGGGTCAGGGCGACGAGCAGACTGGCAATGTCGATGGGCATGAAGTGGGCGCGGCGCCGAAACGTCAAACAGCGCGCGGATTGTGCCCGCGGCAGCGCCCGGCAATGGCGCAAAAAGCGCGGTCTACGCCACAGAGTACGAGCCGGGCGCGGCGGCGGCGCGCGACCGGCCCGATCGGCGGCTACTTCAGCACGTCGCTCGCGATCGCCTGGTTGACGAGCGCGGCCCAGTCGTCGCTCGCGCCGGGCGGCAGCGGCGCGGTGCAGGTCGCGCCCAGCGCGGCCGCGGCCGGGCCGGCCAACAGATAGCCCTGGCACGCCGCGTTGTTCGCGGCCGCGACGACGGCGGCCACGTAACCCGCATGGTTGCCGTAGCGCTCCTCGAGCGAGCGGCGCGGATCGTGCGCCGCCAGGCGCTGCGCCTTCGTCACCGCGAACGGCACCATGCCGCCGACGTAGTTGCACACCTGGCCGGCGTGGAACGGCTGCGGCGCGGCCGTGTTGAAGCCCGCATCGCCCGGGCCGGCGGTGATGTTCCAGCCGAGGTAGGTGCCGAGCGGCGCGTCGCGCTGCACGGTGGGCACGCCGCCGATCTCGTTGCCGTCGGCATCGACGCGCGGCACCAGCATCTTCACGACGCTCAGAATCGGCGGCGGCAGGTGGGTCGGGTTGCCGCTCGCGTTGAACGGGTCGTAGTCGGGGCCCCAGTCGTAGTCGAACACCGGGAACACGAAGTTCTCGGGCGCGAAGATCGAATCGGGAATGCCCGGCACGCCCTTCGGGAAGCCCATCGCCTGCATCGTCGGCTCGACGAGATCACGCGCGCCCTTCGCGCCGCGAAGGTGCGGCCAGACACTCGGCGGCGGCTCGGTGCCGGCGGTCACCCAGTCGCGCAACGCGATGCGCATGCGGTTGACGAGCCCGGTCGAGGGCACCGGGTTCGCGCGCAACGTGCCGCGGCCCCAGTTGTTGCCGGGGCAGTTCAGCGGCATGGTCGCGACGTCGGCCGGGTTCTGCGTGGTCGCGCCGTTGCCGCCGCCGTGGGTCGAGCTCGGCAGGTAGTAGCGGCGCACGTTGTCGGGCAGCGGAATGTCGTTCTTCGGATCGGTGCCGACCCACGACATCGTCATCTTCAGCGCGAACACCTCCGAGCCGCCGAAGGTCTCGACGATCTTCGGGCAGGTGCCGCTCGCGCCGCAGCGGTCGAGGATGCCGCCGGGCGCCACGTCGCGCACGCGGTCCGGGAACTTGTGCCACCACTGCGGGCCTTCACTGCCCATCTGGTAGAGCTCGAGCACGCCGTCGGGCTGGCCCCAGCGCGAATCGTTGGCGACGCGCCGCCCGGCGATCAGCGGCCAGGCGCCCTCGTGCACGATGCGCCCGCTCTCGTCCTCGTTCATGCCGAGGAAGATGTAGTGGCGCACGAAGTTGCCCGACTGCGAGACGCCGCGGATGATCGCCGAGCGCGTGCTGCCGGCGACCGGGTTCGGCGTGCCGGCGTCGTCGGCGCTCGCATAGCGGAAGAACGACTGCAGATCGCGGAACGCGGCGGTGCCGGCGCCGAGCACATACGGGTCGCGCGCCTGGTACGTGAGCTGGTAGAGCTTGGTCGCGTCGAAGCCATGGCGCAGGCACACGCCGACCGGCAGCGTCGTCAGCGGCGCCGGCGTGGCGAAGGTGCTGCCGGCGGCGGTGCCGCAGTATTTCCAGTCGGCATTGGCGACGACACCGCCTTCGGTGATCACGCCGTCGATCGTCTCCTTCGTGTGGATCACCAGCCGGTCGGCGCTGTTGTCGGCGGCGTTGGCCGGGAAGTACGGCACCGGGTTGTTCATCACGTTGAGCGGCGCCGCCGCCGGCCCGCTGCGGTTGACGATGCGCGCCAGCACGGTGCCGGTCACGCCGGTCAGCACCGGCGTCCTGACGTAGTGGTGCGCCAGCGTCCCGGCGCAGCCCGGTGTCAGGCAGCCCGCGTTCGCCGGCACCGAGGTGTTGCCGGCGTTGTCGCCCTGCCAAGCGCTGACGAGCTGGACGTCGCGCGCGCCGAACGAATCGGCCGGGAACGCGACATCGCCGCCGCGGTTCGGCACGTCGTGCCACATCACGCCGCTCGCCGCCGTCATGTCCTTCGGCTTGCGCAGCACGAAGCTGGCGATGTAGGCCGCCTTGCCGTTCGGGTTCAGCGCCAGCGGGTTCGCGATGTCGGTGACGAGCACGTTGTGCGCGTCGTGCGGGTCGAGTTCGCCGAACGCGCGGCCGCTGAGCTGCTCGTAGCCCGGCTGGCCGGCGACCGCCGCGGTGGCATCGATGACGATCCGGGTCACGCGGGCCTGCGCCGCGCTAGGCGCGGCCAGCGCGCCCACGCACGCCGCGACGGCGAAGGCTGCGGCCGGCCAGCTTTGCGGTGGCTTCATGGCTGTCTGCTCGTCGTTGTTTTGCCTGCGCGTTTTACTGCGGACGCGGGCGGCGCGCCACTTGCGGGCAAACCCCGAGCCGCAGCGCCGCTTTACGCGGCGCCGGGCTTCAAGCGTGCGGGGCGCCGAGACGGCGCGAGACCTGCGCCGCAGCGCTCTTCAACGCCAGCGAGATCGCGCCTTCCCAGCGCGTGTCGAACACGCCGGCCGGGCCGATCGCGGTGATCGACAGCACCATCGCGCCGGCGTGGTCGAACACCGGCGCGGCCATCGCGTTGACGCCGGGCACGACCTCGCCGATCGAGCGCGACAGCCCGTGCGTGCGCACCTCGGCGAGCTGCTGCTCGAACGCCGCCCAGCTCGGCAGCTTGGGTGCACCCGCCATGCTCGCGACGGCCGGCTCGGGCCGCGCCTTCAGCAACCGCCGCTCGTGCTCGAGCTGGCGCCGCGCCGCGGCCGGCTCCTGGAACGCGGCGAAGAGGCGCCCCGACGCGGTGTTGGCGAGCGAGAACACGGTGCCGTGGCGCATGTTGACGTGCACCGCCGCCGGCGATTCCTCGAGCCGCACGATCGTCGCGCCGCGCGTGCCCCAGACCGCGATCGCGACGGTGTGGCCGAGGCGCTGCGCCAGCTCGGGCAGCAGCTTCGTCGCCTCCTGCACCGGGTTCGCCTGGTGCAGGCTGATCAGGCCGAGCTGCAGCGCGAGCGGGCCGAGGAAGTAGGCGCCGCTGTCGGGGTTCTGCTCGACCAGCCCGAGCCGCGCGAAGCTCACGAGGTACGGGTGCGCCTTGGCCGGCGCCATCGCGGCGGAGCGCGCCAGATCCTTCAGCGCCATCGGGCGGCCGTGGTGCACCAGCGCCAGCAGCAGCTGGCCGCCGACCTCGATGCTCTGGATGCCGCGCTGCGGGCGCTCGGCCTGGGTCGAGGGGTCCGCTCGTTTGCTCACAAACGCGATTAGACATCAACTAACGAGCGCGCTACACTCCAAATTCGCCAAGAGCAAACGACTTCCGTTTAGACAAACGGCCGTCAGGAGACCCCGATGACCCAGCCCAAAGCCTTCGCGAGCCAGGCCGACCTCGCCGAGAAGACGGTGTCGTTCACGCGCCTGTCCGAGCACGCCTACGCGTACACCGCCGAGGGCGACCCGAACACCGGCATCGTCATCGGCGACGACGCGGTGCTGGTCGCCGACACGCAGGCCACGCCGGCGATGGCGGCCGACGTGATCCGCCGCATCCGCGAGGTCACCGACAAGCCGATCAAGTACGTCGTGCTGACGCACTACCACGCGGTGCGCGTGCTCGGCGCCTCGGCCTACGGCGCGCAGCAGGTCATCGCCAGCCAGGACACGCGCGATCTCATCGTCGAGCGCGGCGAGCAGGACAAAGCGAGCGAGATCGGCCGCTTCCCGCGCCTGTTCAGCAACGTCGAGACCGTGCCGCCGGGCATGACCTGGCCGACGCTGACCTTCACCGGCAAGCTGACGCTGTGGCTCGGCACGCTCGAGGTCCAGCTGCTGCAGCTCGGCCGCGGCCACACCAAGGGCGACACGGTGGTCTGGCTGCCGCAGGAACGCACGCTGCTCAGCGGCGACCTGGTCGAGTTCGACGCCACGCCGTACGCCGGCGACGCCTACTTCGCCGACTGGCCGAAGACGCTCGAGAACGTCGCCGCGCTGAAGCCGCTGGCGCTCGTGCCGGGCCGCGGGCCGGCGCTGGTCGGCGAAGCGCGGGTTCGCGAAGGGCTGGCCGGTACCGCCGGCTTCATCGCCGACGTGCGCAGCAGCGTGCAGGCCGGCGTGGCCGCGGGCAAGGACTTGAACGCGGTCTACCGGGAAACGATCGCCAAGCTGCGGCCGAAGTACGGCCACTGGGTGATCTTCGACCACTGCATGCCGTTCGACGTGACGCGCTGCTACGACGAGGTCACACAGTACCCCGACCCGCGCATCTGGACAGCAGAGCGCGACATCGAGATGTGGCAGGCCCTCGAGGCCTGAGGAGCGTTCGGCGATGAAGTGGCGCGCGCTGGCGCAGGTGCCGCCGGGCGAGATCGGCATCGCCGCGCTCGCATTCGAGCGCGAGCCGCATGCCGACGAATCGGCCGCGGTGCCGGCGCGGCACCCGGTGGTCGTCGTCGGCGCCGGGCCGGTCGGCCTCGCGCTCGCGATCGACCTGGCGCAGCGCGAGGTGCCGGTCGTGCTGCTCGACAACGAGGCGACGCTTGCGACCGGCTCGCGCGCGATCTGCTTTGCGAAGCGCACGCTCGAGATCTTCGACCGGCTCGGCTGCGGCGATGCGATGGTCGCAAAGGGCGTGTCGTGGAACACCGGCCGGGTCTTCTTCCGCGACGCGCAGGTCTACAGCTTCGACCTGCTCGCCGAGAGCGGCCACGAACGCCCCGCCTTCATCAACC
>DATMIN010000525.1:0-7026 GCA_035554275.1 Burkholderiaceae bacterium | reverse complement strand
CAGATGGACCTCGATCAGGCCCGTTACCTCGACTTCCCCAACCTCGCGCGCTACTGCCACCTGGTCGCCGGCATCGTCGGCGAGGTCGCCTCGGCGATCTTCGGCCGCAGCCAGCCGCAGACGGTGGACTACGCGCACCGGCTTGGCCAGGCGATGCAGCTCACCAACATCATCCGCGACGTCGGCGACGACGCCCGCCGCGGGCGCATCTACCTGCCGATGTCGGAGCTGAAGCAGTTCGACGTCAAGGCGCAGGAGATCCTCAACCGGGGTTACAGCGACCGCTTCACCGCGCTGATGAAGTTCCAGGCCGAGCGCGCCCACCGTTGCTTTGATGAGGCCATCGCCGCGCTGCCCGAGGCCGACCGGGTGGCGCAGAAGCCGGGGCTGATGATGGCCAACATCTACCGCACGCTGCTGCGCGAGATCGAGGCCGGCGGCTTCCAGGTGTTGCACCAGCGCACCTCGCTGACGCCGCTGCGCAAGCTGTGGATCGCGATGCGCACCAACTGGCGCGGGCGCTAGGTGGCGTCGCGCGGCCGCCTCGCGGTCGTCGGCGGCGGCTGGGCCGGGCTGGCCGCGGCGGTCGAGGGCGTGCGGCTCGGCCACGCGGTGACGCTGTTCGAGATGGCGCCGCAGCTCGGCGGGCGCGCGCGGCGCGTCGAGGCCGGCGGCGAAGTGCTCGACAACGGCCAGCACATCCTGATCGGCGCGTATGTCGACACGCTGGCGCTGCTCGCCAGGCTCGGCGTGTCGGCGGCCGACGCGTTCGAGCGCACGCCGCTGCGGCTGATGAGCGCCGACGGCTTTGGACTCGCGCTGCGCGCCGGCGCGCCGCTGCCGGCGTTCGCTGCCGCAGTGCTGCGCCGGCGCGGCTGGCGTGTGGCCGATCGGCTCGCGCTGCTCGCGGCCGCGGCCGGGTGGGCGGCGCGCGGTTTTCGCTGCGATCCGTCGCTGACGGTCGCCGCGCTGACCGCGCGGCTGCCGCGCGCGGTGCGCGACGACCTGATCGAGCCGCTGTGCGTCGCCGCGCTGAACACACCCGGAGCCGACGCGAGCGCAGGCGTGTTCCTGCGCGTGCTGAAGGACGCGCTGTTTGCCGGAGCGGGCTCGGCCGATCTGCTGCTGCCGCGCGTCGACCTGAGCGCGCTGCTGCCCGAGCCGGCCGCGCGTTGGCTGCGCGACGCGGGCGCAGCGATTCGTCTCGCGCATCGGGTCGACTCGCTGGCCGCGGCGGGCGCCGGCTGGTCGATCGACGGCGAGGCTTTCGACCGGGTCGTGCTCGCGGCCACGCCGGTCGAGGCGGCGCGCCTGACGCGCACGATCGCGCCGGCGTGGTCGGCCAGCGCCACGGCGCTGCGCTACGAGCCGATCGTGACCGTCTACCTGCACGCCGACGGCGTGCGCCTGCCCGAGGCGATGCTCGCGCTGCATGCCGACGCGCACGCGCCGGCGCAGTTCGTGTTCGATCGCGGCCGGCTCGGCGGCCGCGCCGGCTTGCTCGCGTTCGTGATCAGCGGAGCGCAGGCGTGGGTCGATCACGGCATCGACGAGACCGCGCGCGCCACGCTCGCGCAGGCCCGCGCGGTGCTCGTGCCGCTGCTCGGCGGCCGCGAACTGTCGCTGGTGCAGACGCTGACCGAGAAGCGCGCGACCTTCCGCTGCACGCCGGGGCTGCAGCGCGCGCCGCTCATGATCGCGGCGCAGTTCCACGCGGCCGGCGATCACGTCGACGGCCCGTACCCGGCGACGCTCGAAGGTGCGGTGCGCAGCGGCCTCGCGGCGGTGCGCCGCTTCGCCTGATCAGCGCCGCGCGAACGGCGCGGCCAGCGGCTCGCCGATGAACACGCCCTGCTGCGGCCAGGCCACGCTCTTCCAGTACGCCTCGAGCGCGGTCGCGCCCTGCAGGTAGTTGAGCAGCAGCACCTGCGGGTGCGGAAACTTCTGCGGGTGCGAGCACGGCTCCGACACCGTGCCGTAGCTCGCGGTCGCCCCCGACGCGAGCCAGTCGAGCGCGCTCATCTGGCCGTTGCCGCCGTCGAGCACGCCGCCGAACGACGTCAGGTGATCGGCGAGCGCGCCCGGCACCCAGCGCAGGGTGTCGAGCTTGGCCACGCGCACCGCGCCGGTCTCGTAGAGCAGCACGCGCTGCGCGTTCTCGATCGCGGCGCTGTGCTCGACGTGGATGTCGACGCCCCAGCGTGGCCGCAGCCCTGGCGCTGGGAACAGCGCAGCGCGAACGCTGCGCGCCGCATCGTCGGTGGAGACGAAGTACGCGTGGACCGGCGTCGCGCCGCGCAGGCCGAGGCTGCCGTCGGCGGCGATGCCGCGCTGGATCATCGCCTTGGCTGCGGCCGCGTCGCGCGCCGCGAGCAGCATCGAGGGCCGCAGCGTGAGATCGGCGTACGGGCGGCTCGTCGCGTTGTTGAAGTAGCGCGAGCGCGGCGCCGCCGCACAGGTGTTGCGGCACAGCTCGGCGTCGAAGCCGAGCGCGAGCGCGCCGGTGATCGAGTTGCAGGCCACGGCGTACGGTGTCGTCCAGGCCAGTGCGAGAGCCTGGACGCGCGCACCGAAGAACGCATCGACCACGGCCGAAAACGCCTTGAACTCGTCCGGCGTGAGCACCGCGCGCACCGGCAGCGCGACGCGCAGCACCTGCGCCGGCGGCACGCGGCGGGCGCGCGCGTAGAACTCCCCGACCTCGACGGAATACGGGTCGGCGGTGTTGATGACGAGGCCGAGCTGCTTGGCCGTCAGCCGGCCGTCGGGCCGCATCACCGCGAGCGCTGGCATGGCGCGCGCGGCCGAGGCAGGAGCGCCGAAGTCGTAGGTCCGGCGTGACCAGTCGCCGCTGGCGGTCTGCGCGATGGCCGGCGGCGCGGCGATGAGCGCGATCCAGCCGGCAATGACGGCGCCGGCCAGACGGAGCGCGCGTGCACGCCGCCCTGCTCCCGGATCGCAGCCGGCCCTTTCGCGATGCAAAAACTCAGGCGATTGAGCGAGAATCGACGCCATGGTCAAGAAGGACAACAAGACGCCGACGATACAGGTGCTCGAGCGCGCGTTCGGCCTGCTGGACGTGCTCGCGACGCACCCCGATCCGGTCTCGCTGAAGCTGATCAGCGAGCAGACGGGGCTGCACCCGTCGACGGCCCATCGCATCCTCAACGACCTGACGATCGGCCGCTACGTCGACCGCCCCGCGGCCGGCAGCTACCGGCTCGGCATGCGCTTGCTCGAGCTCGGCAACCTGGTGAAGGCGCGGCTCGACGTGCGCGACGCCGCGCTCGGCCCGATGCGCGAGCTGCACAAGCTGACGCACCAACCGGTGAATCTGTCGATGCGCCAGGGCGACGAGATCGTCTACATCGAGCGCACCTACAGCGAGCGCTCCGGCATGCAGGTGGTGCGCGCGATCGGCGGCCGCGCGCCGCTGCACCTGACGTCGGTGGGCAAGCTGTTCCTGGCCCACGACGACGCGCCGCGCGTGCGCGCCTACGCGACGCGCACCGGCCTGGCCGGCCACACGCGCAACAGCATCACCGAACTCGCGCGGCTCGAGCGCGAACTCGCGCGCGTGAACCAGTACGGCACGGCGCGCGACGACGAAGAACTCGAACTCGGGGTGCGCTGCATGGCGGCGAGCATCCTCGACGATCAAGGCAAGCTGGTCGCGGGGTTGTCGATCTCGGCGCCGGCGGACCGGCTCGAGGAGAGCTGGCTCGAGCGTCTGAAGGAAACCGCGGCGCAGATCTCGGCAGCGCTCGGTCACCGCAGCCGCTGAGCGCGCGGGCCGGCGGCGGCCGCGCCGCACCTCAGGAAGTGGCCTTGGGCAGCGCGACGGCTTCGATCGCCGGCGCGACGACGCGCGGCGGCAGGTCGCTGACCCAGCGGCGCACGCGCTCGGCGTCGCCGATGCGCGAATACTTGCCGGTGGAATCGAGGAACACCATGATCAGCTGGCGCCCGGCCATGCGCGCCTGCATCACGAGGCAGCGGCCGGCTTCGGTGATGTAGCCGGTCTTCTGCAGCGCGATGTCCCAGGCGGGGCTGCGCACCAGCGCATTGGTGGTGCGGAACTGCGCCTGGCGATTGCCGAGCGCCACTTCGTATTCGGGCGAGGTCGAGAATTCGCGGATCAGCGGCTGCTCCTGCGCCGCCTTCACCAGCGTGGCCAGATCGCGCGCGCTCGACTGGTTGCGGCTCGACAGGCCGGTCGGCTCGACGTAGTGCGTGTCCTTCATGCCGAGCGCCTGGGCCTTGTCGTTCATCGCGGCGACGAAGGCCCCGAGCCCGCCCGGGTAGGCGCGACCGAGCGCATGCGCGGCCCGGTTCTCGGACGACATCAGCGCCAGGTGCAGCATCTCTTCGCGCGTCAGGCTGGTGCCCACGCGCAGGCGCGAGCGGCTGAACTTCTCGGTGTCGACGTCGTCGTCGGTGATCGTCAGCGTCTCGGCGAGCGGCAGCTTGGCTTCGGTGACGACCAGCGCGGTCATCAGCTTGGTCAGCGAGGCGATCGGCAGCACGGCCTGCGGGTTCTTGCTGAACAGCACCTCGTCGGTATCGGCGTCGAGCACCAGCGCGACGCTCGACTTCAGGTCGAGCAGATCGGTGGTCTTGTGCAGGCCGGAGAGCTGGCCGAACGACGCGCGCTCGGGCTCGACCCGGATGATCGTGGAGACACGCCGCGCGCCGCCGTTGCGCAGCACCGCCGATTGGCGCCCGACGCGCACCGACTTGCTGGTGACGCGGCCCTTGACCGGCGCGACCTCGTGGGTTTTCTTCTTGGCGCTGGCGCGCTGGGCCGCATCGGCGTGGACGGGGAGGAGGAGCGACACCGTGGCGGCGAGCACCATCAATCCGGTCGTCAACAGCTTATCGATCGATGCCACAGCAGATTCCTTCAGCCCGAGTTCCGAGTCTATTCGACAAAAAAAAAGCGCGCAAGATCAAAAACTTACGCGCTCTTCCTAAAGTCGTGACTTGCGACCGGCCGACAGGCCGGCGCTAGCCCTGGGCGGCCACGCGTTCGATCTTGCTGTGCAGCTTGTTCAACGCCGCGAGGTAGGCCTTGGCCGACGCCACGACGATGTCCGGATCTGCACCGACGCCGTTGACGACCCGGCCGCCGTGTTGCAGCCGCACCGTCACTTCGCCTTGCGATTCTGTGCTGCCCGATGTGATGGCATTGACCGAATACAGCAGCATTTCGGCGCCAGATTGGAGCTTCGATTCGATCGCCTTCAGGCTCGCGTCGACCGGCCCGTTGCCGTCGCTCGCGGCGCGGTGCTCGGTGTCGCCGGCGATGAACACGATGCTCGCGTGCGGCCGCGCGCCGGTCTCGGAGCGCTGCGCGAGCGAGACGAACCGGTAGTGCTCGTGCTCGGCCGCGACGGCCTCGTCCATCGCCAGCGCGATGATGTCCTCGTCGAAGATGTCGCTCTTGCGATCGGCCAGCTCCTTGAAGCGGGCGAAGGCGGTGTTGATGTCGGCCTCCGATTCCATGTCGATGCCGAGCTCCTTCAGGCGTTGCTTGAACGCGTTGCGGCCAGACAGCTTGCCGAGCACGATCTTGTTCGCGGCCCAGCCGACGTCCTCCGCACGCATGATCTCGTAGGTGTCGCGCGCCTTCAACACCCCATCCTGGTGGATGCCCGACGCATGCGCGAACGCGTTCGCGCCGACCACCGCCTTGTTCGGCTGCACGACGAAACCGGTCGTCTGCGCGACCAGGCGCGAGGCCGGCACGATCTGCGTCGCGTCGATGCCGAGGTCCAGCTTGAAGTAGTCGCGCCGCGTCTTCACGGCCATCACCACCTCCTCGAGCGAGCAGTTGCCGGCGCGCTCGCCGAGGCCGTTGATCGTGCACTCGACCTGCCGCGCGCCGCCGATCATCACGCCGGCAAGCGAGTTCGCCACCGCCATGCCGAGATCGTTGTGGCAGTGCACCGACCACACCGCCTTGTCCGAGTTCGGAATGCGCTCGCGCAAATCGCGCAGGAATTCACCGTAGAGCTCGGGGATCGCGTAGCCGACGGTGTCGGGCACGTTGATCGTGGTCGCGCCTTCGTCGATCACGGCCTCGAGCACGCGGCACAGGAAGTCGGGGTCGGAGCGGTAGCCGTCCTCGGGCGAGAACTCGACGTCGCCCGACAGGTTGCGCGCGAACCGGGTCGACAGGCGCGCCTGCTCGAACACCTGGTCGGGCGTCATGCGCAGCTTCTTCTCCATGTGCAGCGGGCTCGTCGCCAAGAAGAGGTGGATGCGGGTCGAGTGGCCGCCCTGCAGCGCTTCGGCGGCGCGCGAAATGTCGCGGTCGTTGGCACGGGCCAGCGAGCAGACGGTGCTCTCGCGGATCGCCTGGGCGATGGCCTTGACGGCTTCGAAATCGCCATTCGACGACGCGGCAAAGCCGGCCTCGATGACGTCGACGCGCAGCCGCTCGAGCTGGCGGGCGATGCGCAGCTTTTCGTCCTTGGTCATGGAGGCGCCGGGCGACTGTTCGCCGTCGCGCAAGGTGGTGTCGAAGATGATGAGCTTGTCGGCCATGGTGTGTCTCCTGCTGAACTTGAAGATGTTAGGCGAGTGCGTGCTGCGCGGCAGCGCCCTGCGGGTCGAGCTGCGACCGGTGCAGTGCCGAGGCGATGGCCTTGAACGAGGCGCGAACGATGTCGGCATCGATGCCGACGCCGAAGCGCGTCTGTGTGTCACCGATGCGCAGTTCGAGATAGGCCGCCGCCCGTGCCGCCGCGCCGCTGCCGATGGCGTGTTCGTGGTAGTCGAGGACGCGCACCGACGTTCCGACAGCGGCATTCAGCCCGGCGACGAAGGCATCGATCGGTCCGCTGCCCTGCCCTTCGACCTGCAGCAGCCGCTCGCCGACCTGCACCTCGGCGGTGACGCCGACCTGGGCATCGCCGCGTTGAACGATGCGCGCCCCACGGATGTCGACGCCGGCATCGATGGCGTATGCACGCATGAAGATCGCATGGATCTGCGCCGCGCTGAGCTCCTTGCCATCGTCGT
>DATMIN010000524.1:0-2752 GCA_035554275.1 Burkholderiaceae bacterium | reverse complement strand
CCGGCCTTGCGCGGCAACGCCCAGCCCTTCGGGCCGAGCCAGCGCACCGCACCGGCGTCGATCAGCCGCTGGGCGGCCGAGCGCGTCGGCGCGAGGGCGCGCTGCACCAGCAACTGGTCGGCGCGCACCGGCTCGCGCTCAATACCTGTAGGTGTCGGGCTTGTACGGGCCCTGCTTCGACACACCGATGTACGCCGCCTGCTCGTCGCTCAGCTCGGTCAGCACGGCGCCGACCTTTTTCAAGTGCAGCCGCGCGACCTTCTCGTCGAGGTGCTTCGGCAGCACGTAGACCTGGCCGACCTCGTACTTCTTCGGCTGCGTGAACAGCTCGATCTGCGCGATCGTCTGGTTCGCGAAGCTCGAGCTCATCACGAAGCTCGGGTGGCCCGTGCCGCAGCCCAGGTTCACCAGGCGCCCCTTGGCGAGCAGGATGATGCGCTTGCCGTCCGGGAAGATCACATGGTCGACCTGCGGCTTGATCTCTTCCCAGGTGCACTTGTCGAGCGACGCGACATCGATCTCGTTGTCGAAGTGACCGATGTTGCAGACGATCGCCTGGTTCTTCATCGCCTCCATGTGGGCGTGCGTGATGACGTTCTTGTTGCCGGTGGCCGAGACGAAGATGTCGGCCTTGTCGGCGGCGTACTCCATCGTCACGACCTTGTAGCCTTCCATCGCGGCCTGCAGCGCGTTGATCGGGTCGACCTCGGTGACCCAGACCTGCGCCGACAGCGCGCGCAGCGCCTGCGCCGAGCCCTTGCCCACGTCGCCGTAGCCGGCCACCAGCGCGACCTTGCCGGCGATCATCACGTCGGTGGCGCGCTTGATCGCGTCGACCAGCGACTCGCGGCAGCCGTACAGGTTGTCGAACTTGCTCTTCGTGACGCTGTCGTTGACGTTGATCGCGCGGAACAGCAGCGTGCCCTTCGCGCTCATTTCCTTCAGGCGGTGCACGCCGGTCGTCGTCTCTTCGGTCACACCGATGATTTGCGCGCTCTTGCGGGTGTACCAGGTGGAATCGACGGCGAGCTTGGCCTTGATCGCGGCGAACAGGCAGGTCTCTTCCTCGCTCGTCGGGTTCGCGATCAGCGACGCATCCTTCTCGGCACGCTGGCCGAGGTGCATCAGCAGCGTCGCGTCACCGCCGTCGTCGAGGATCATGTTCGGGCCTTCGCCGTCCGCGCCCTTCGGGGCGAACTCGAAGATGCGGTGCGTGAAGTCCCAGTATTCGGCCAGCGTCTCGCCCTTGTGCGCGAACACCGGCGTGCCCTGCTCGACCAGCGCCGCGGCGGCGTGGTCCTGCGTCGAGAAGATGTTGCACGAGGCCCAGCGCACCTGCGCGCCGAGCGCCTGCAGCGTCTCGACCAGCACGGCCGTCTGGATCGTCATGTGCAGCGAGCCGGTGATGCGCGCGCCGCGCAAAGGCTGGCTCTTCGCGAATTCCTCGCGGATGGCCATCAGGCCGGGCATCTCGGTCTCGGCGATGCGGATTTCCTTGCGGCCCCACGCGGCGAGCGCGAAGTCGGCAATGGCGTGGTCGGACGGGCTGGGCTTGAGAACGGCGTTCATGTCGGGCTCCGATGAATGAGGAACCCGCAGCGCGCGTTTCGGGGGAGCCGGGGCTCACCCACGAATCGAGCGTGCGGGTGAGCGCGGTTGCAATTGACATTTCCGAGCCTGGGGCGCCTGCCGGTGTGGACCGGCCGCGAACCTTGCAACGCTCCTCGGAAAGAGCCGTCATTGTAGTCGGCCGGCGCGCGGCGGCGCAAAACCCTGTGCAAGACTCGCGCGCATGGCGACGATTCCTCCACGGCCGTGGGCCGACCTGCCGGAAGCCAACGCGCGCGCCGTCGTCGGCCTGCTGACCGACATCGACGACACGCTGACGACCGCGGGCGCGATCACCGCCGACGCGCTCGCCGCGCTGCACGCGCTGAGGGCCGCCGACCTGCCGGTGCTGGCGATCACCGGCCGGCCGATGGGCTGGAGCGAGCCGTTCATGCGGCCGCTGGCCGCGGGGGGCTGGCCGCTCGACGCGATCGTGGCCGAGAACGGCGCGGTCGCGCTGTTCCGCGAACACGGCGCGCCCGTGATCGAGTACGCGCAGGACACGCCCACGCGTGAACGCAACGCCTCGAGACTGCGCGAAGTCGCCGCGCGCGTGCTGCACGAGGTGCCGGGCACGACGCTCGCGCGCGACAGTGCCGGGCGCGTCACCGACATCGCGGTCGACCACGCCGAGTTCGCCCATCTGTCGCCCGCGCAGATCGGCGCGGTGGTCGCGCTGATGCGGGCCGAGGGCATGAACGCGACGGTCAGCTCGATCCACATCAACGGCTGGTTCGGCGCGCACACGAAGCTCAGCGGCGCACGCTGGATCGTTCGGCGCCTGCTCGACCGCGATCTCGACGCCGAGCGCGACCGCTGGGTCTACGTCGGCGATTCGGCCAATGACCAGCCGATGTTCGGCCACTTCCGGCTCAGCGTCGGCGTGGCCAACCTGATGGAGGTGGCCGGCTCGTTGACCGAGTGGCCCAAGTACCTGACGCACGGCGCGCGCGGCGCCGGGTTCAACGAGGTCGCGCAGCGGCTGCTCGCCGTGCGCGCCCAGTTCTCGCTCAGTCGACGCGCGTGATCAGCGGCGCCATCGACGTCATCGTCGCCGGGCCGAAGATCGTCGCGAACGCGACGTCCTTCGCGTCGCGGCCGGTGGCGGTGCGGATCAGCTCGTCGACCGGCGCCATGCGCGTCG
>DATMIN010000523.1:0-4025 GCA_035554275.1 Burkholderiaceae bacterium | reverse complement strand
CTTGCGCTCGCCGTCGGCGCCGGCCGGCGCGTCGGCGGCCTGGGCCTTCTTCTGCACCAGCGTCAGCTGCGACGCCGCGAGGCCGGCGCCGACGCCCAGGCCCGAGCGGCGCAGGAACGCGCGCCGGTCCATCGTCGGGATCGCGCGGCGGTTGTGCGCGTGGATGCCGCGCGCGAGGCTGTCGACGAGGCCCGACGCGACCGCATCGGTCCGGCTCGATTTGCGGGTGAGCAGCATCGGTTGGCCCTCAGGCGCGCGTGGTTTCGTAGTAGCGCTGCACGTGCGCGCTGAGGCGGTAGCCGCCGGCGGTGGCGTCGGCCGCGGGCTTCGCGACCACCGCGGCCACCAGCTCGGCCGGCAGCGCCGCCGGCATCAGCTTCGCGGCGACCAGCGCGGCACCGGCCGCGCCGGCGCCGGCAAGCAGCGCGCGCCGCGGCAGCGGGCTGGCGGGGGCTTCGGAAGCGGCGTCGGAGCGGGTCGAGTCGTTCATCGGAAATCCTTTGCGAGCGTTGCCGGGCAGGCAAGCAATCCCTAGTGTCACCGGCTCCCGGTAACAATGTATGCAGATTAGTTCATAGCGTCATCAGGGTCAGTCCGTAAGCCTTTCTCCCCGCGCGGCGCTGCGGCGTCAGCTTCGCGCAAGCCGGCGCGGGGCCGCTACGCATCGAGCAGGTCGAACCCCTGGGCCTCGACGGCGAAGAAGTCGCGCGTGAAGGCGGCGAGCGCGCGGTAGAAGTCGGCCCGCGGATGCGCGGCGATCGCGTCGCACGCGCGCTCGACCCACGGCCGCAGGTGCGCCGCGAAGAAGCGCTGCTGCGCGCCGAGGTGGCTGACCGCGAGGTCGTCGCCGGCGATCAGGAAGCGCATCACCTCGCACAGGCTGGCGAGGTGGTCTTCGGTCTCGAGCACGCCGGTCGGCCGCTCGAGGCCGAGCGCGCCGAGCGCGTCGCGCAACTCGACCAGCGGCTTCTCGTTGAGCGCGCCGGCCAGGTACCACGAGCCGTACAGGCACACCTCGGGCTTGCCGACGCCGCCGAACAGCGCGACGTGCTCGTCGGTCACCGCGGCCAGTGCCAAGCGCCGCGACGCGGCCACGACCTCCGACCAGCTCGTCTCGAGGAACGCGCCGGCGCTCGGCGCCTCGGTCGGCGCGACCTGCAGCTGCGCGTACAGCTCGGCCGACGGCGGCGCGAGGACCAGCGCCGCGAGCAGGCCGTAGACCTCGGCGCGCGCGATCTCTTCGCGGTCGTCGGGCATGCCGAACTGCATCGGGGCGGCGGCGCGCGCGTCAGACATCGGTGATCCGCACTTCGTTGGGGTTCGTGTGGATGTCGATCACGCGGCAGTCGCTGCACATGCGCAGGCGCTCGGCCGCTGCGCCCTGGAACATCGGGTGCGTGCCGAGCTTGCCGACCATCGCCTCGATCGCCTTCAGCGTGCCGAACGGCTTGTGGCAGCGGATGCAGCGGAACGGCGCGGCCTCGTTCAGCACGCGCAACTGCTTGCGCGCCTTCCCGCCGTCGGCCAGCCACAGGCGCGGCTGCAGCGTGATCGCGTTCTCCGGGCAGGTCTTCTCGCACAGCCCGCACTGCACGCAGTTCTTCTCGATGAAGCGCAGCTGCGGCTTCTCGGGGTTGTCGGCGAGCGCCGCCTCGGGGCAGGCGCCGACGCAGGCCAGGCAGAGCGTGCAGCGATCGGCGTCGACGACGAGCGTGCCGAGCGGGCTGCCGGCGGCCGGCAGCGCGATCGCCTCGGGCGCGGCGGCGGCCCGTGCCGTCGCGTCCGCGAGCAGGTGCTCGATCGCGAGGTCGAGCGTCGCGCGCTTGTCGGCCTGCACGCTGAATGTCGCGGGCTGCGCGACCGTCTGCGCCGGCGCGGCCTGCAGCGCCGCATCGAGCACCGCAAGGTCGTGCCCATCGACGATCCGCAGATGCTCGCCCGCGAGGCCCATGCCGGCGAGGATCGCCTGCCCGATCGCCATCTGCGCCGCGACCGCCTCGCGGTACGCCGGCGCTTCCTCGTCGGTCATCAGCACCCAGACCTGCGCCGCGCCGAACGCGATCGCCGACAGCCAGAGCTCGAGCCCGATCGACGCGGTATGCCACGCATCGAGCGGCAGCACGCGCGCCGGCACGCCTTGCACCGCGCGCTCGGTGCGCGCGGCGCGGCCGAGCGCGTCGATCTGCGCGCTGCCGTTAGCACGGCTGTGGATCAGGACCGCCGCGTCGCGCCCGCCGGCGCGGCGATACGTCGCGAGCAGCGTGCGCAGCCGTGTGCCCTGCTGGTCGGCGCGCGGCGTCGCGTAGCCGAGCGCGCCGCTCGGGCACACCGTCGTGCAGGCGCCGCAGCCGACGCACAGGTGCGGCTCCACGATGATCCCGGCGAGCGTCGCCGCGCCACCCTTGCCCTTCAGCGACGCGTCGCTGCGGATCGCGTGGGCCGAGCACACGTCGATGCACGCGGCGCAGCCGATCTGCTCGTTGCGGCTGTGCGCGCAAATCTTCTGCCTGTAATTGAAGAACTTCGGCTTCTCGAACTCGCCGATGCTCTCGCGCAGCTGCAACACCGCATCGGTCAGCGCGCGCTCGTCGGCGGCGTGGAAGTAGCCCTGCGGCGGCTGGTGCAGCGCGACGAGCGGCGTCTCGTTCAGGTCGAGCACGAGGTCGAACGCCTCGCTGCGCGGCTGCGGCGCGCGCTCGAAATCGATCGCGCCGGCGGCGTCGCAGACGCGCACGCACTCGCGCTGGCCGGTGCAGCGCGCCAGGTCGATCTGCCAGCTGAAATCGATCGCGCCTTCGGGGCAGGCGTCGATGCACGCGTTGCAGCGCGTGCACAGGTCGAGGTCGATCGGGTTCGCGTGCGTCCACGCGACGTCGAACGCGCCGAGCCAGCCGCTGATCGAGGTCACCGTGCCGGCATGGACCGCGACCGCACGCTGCTGCGGCAGCGTGCCACCGCCCTGCAGCAGCACGCTCACGTCGAGCTGGTCGGCGAGCATCGGCAGCACGCGCGCCGCGCGGTCGGCGCTGCCGATCACCAGCACGCGGCCGTTCGAGCGGTAGCTCACGGTGGGCACCGGGTCGGGCTCGGGCAACTGCGCGAGCGCGAGCAGCGCGGCGATCTTCGGCGTCACCGATGCCGGCTGCGCGCGCGCGCCCTTCGACCAGCCACCGGTCTCGCGGATGTTGACGAAGCGGATCGGCCGCTCGGCCACGCTCGGCGCGCCCTCGGTCTGCGCCGCGAGGTCGAGGAACAGGCGGCTTTCCTGCGTGCACGCGACGAGCAGGTCGTCGCCGCCCTTCGCGGCACGCTGGAACGCGCCGGCCTCGCGCCGGCACAGCAGCGTGTGGACGGTGGCTAGCCCGGCGCCGGCGTCAGGCCCGAGGGCCTTGATCAGGCCCGGGCCGTCCAGCGACATCGTCTTGTTGCAGTCGCAGATCAGCGTGGTCATCGGGTGGGCTCGGGGATTCTTCGGTCGGGTCGGCGATCGCGACGGGGCTCGTGGGTACCGTCGCGGCGGCGCTCTGCTGCGCTTCCTCTTCGTCCTCGTCGTCGAACAGGCGCAGCACCTTCGACTGGTTCATCTGGCGCAGCATCGCCAGCGGGATCGGATCGGGTTGGCCGTAGTCGTCGATGTAGGTGTCCAGGCCGTCCATCACATTGAAGTGCGGGTCGCTGAACAGCTTCTTCAGCGCGGCGCGCTTGACGCCCTCGTCGACGCCGCCGGCGACGAAGCGCGAGTAGTCGGACGCGCGCGTCAGCAGTGCGACATCGGCGAGCGTCGGCGCCGGCTCGGGCACGACGGCATCGGGATTCGCGGGCGCGGCGACCGGTGCTTCGGCCACCGGCAACACGGGCACAAGCGGCGCGGTCGGCACCTCGGCCGGCGCGACCGTCTCCGCACGCGCCTGCGCCTTGCGCCGTGCCCAGCGCGAGACGAAGCCGTCGCGCGCGTCGACCGGCGGCGCGTGATCGCTCATTGCCGCTCTCCCGGTGCGAGGAACGACTGCGGCCGGCGCCGCTGC
>DATMIN010000522.1:0-6156 GCA_035554275.1 Burkholderiaceae bacterium | reverse complement strand
AGCTGGCCGCTGGTCACGACGGTCTGCCCTTCCTTCAGGCCGGTCAGGATCGCGACCTGATCGCCGCGCGTCGGGCCGGTGGTGACGAACACCTGCTGCGCCTCGAGCTGCGCGCCGCCGCCCGACGCGGCCGAGGCCGGCGGCGCTGCCGCCGCCGGTGCCGCGCCCGCCGACGCACCCGAAGCGGCGGAAGCGGCCTGCGCCTGCGCCGCGGTGCCCTGCGGCACCAGCACGAACACGGTCGAGCCGTACGGGTTGTACGTCACCGCGGTCTGCGGCAATGTCAGGTACTTCTTCTTCTCGCCGGCGTCGACATCGACGTTGGCGAACATGCCCGGCAGCAGCTGCGCCTTCTCGTTCGGGATCGTCGCCTCGAGCTGCACGTTGCGCGTCGCGGTGTCGACCTTCGGGCTGATCGCGTTGATCTTGCCGATGAAGGGCTGGCCGGGGAACGCATCGTTCGTCAGCGTCACCTTCTGACCGACCGACAGCCCGCCGAGCTGCTTCTGCGGCAGGTTGAAGTCGATGTAGATCGGGTCGATCGTCTGCAGCGTGACTATTCTGTCGCCGGTGTTCAGGTACTGGCCCGGGTTCACCGTGGTGATGCCCAGCCGCCCGGCGAACGGCGCGCGGATCGTCTTCTTCGCCACCAGCGCCTGCTGCTGCGCGACGTTGGCGCGCTTGACGCGCAGGTCGGCCTCGTCGGCCTCGAGCTGCGCCTGGCTGATCGCCTTGGCCTCGAACTGCTGCTTGTCGCGCGCCAGCACCTTGGCCGACAGCTCGGCCGCGGCCTGCAGCGACTGCAGCAGCGCGTTGTCGGAGTCGGCGTTGAGCTCGACCAGCACCTCGCCGGCGCGCACGTCCTGCCCGGAGCGGAAGTTGATCTTGCGCACCAGGCCGACGACCTCGGTCGTCACGTCGACGCCACGCACCGGCGTCAGCGTGCCGACCGCGTTGAACTGCGGCTGCCACTCGAGCACCTCGGCCTTGGCCGCGGTCACGGTCTGCGCGCCGGGCTTGGGCGCGCTCGCGATCATCTTGCGGATCTGCAGGAACTTGCCGAAGGCCAGCACGGCCACCAGCAGCAGCACCAGCCCCAACATCACGAACATGCGTTTGGTCGTGCGCTTCATCGAGTGATCTCCAACGGGTCTGGGTATGGGTGGAGCTTGGGTTCGCTCAGCGCGCTGCGGTGGTGGCGCCGGCGTCGGCCACATCGCGATTCCACCAGCCGCCGCCGAGCGCCTGGAACAGCGCCGCGGTGTCGGCGTAGCGCGCGGCCTGCGCCTGGGCGAGCGCGACGCGCGTCTGCTGGTAGGTGCGCTGCGCGTCGAGGATCGACAGGTAGTTCACCGCGCCGAGCTGGTACTGCCGGTTGACGAGGTCGAGCGACTCCTTCGCGAGCGACGCGGCCTCGCTCTGCGCCGCCAGGCTCTGCGCATCGCCGTCGAGCGCACGCAGCGTGCTCGCGACGTTGAGGAACGCGTTCAGCACGGTCTGCCGGTACTGCGCCTCGGCCTGGTCGTAGGCCGCCTCGGCCGCGCGCTTCTTCGCCTGCAGCGCGCCGCCGTTGAAGAGCGGCTGCAACAGGCCGGCGCCGATGCTCCAGACGCGCGACGAGGCCTTGAACAGATCGGCCAGCTCGGTGCTCTGCGCGCCGAGGCTGCCGCTCAGCGTGATCTGCGGATAGAGCGCCGCGGTGGCGACGCCGATCTGCGCGCTCGCCTCGTGCAGCAGCGCCTCGCTGGCGCGCACGTCGGGGCGCTGGCGCACTAGCGCCGACGGCAGCGTGACCGGCAGTTCGGTCGGCAGCTGCAGCGACTCGAGCGTGAACTCGGGCAGGCCCGAGTCGCCCGGCAGCCGGCCGGCATAGACGTTGAGCTGCAGCCGCGTCAGCGCGAGACTCTTCTCGAGCGCGGGCAGCGTCGCGCGCGTCTGCGCGAGCTGGGCCGATTGCGTCAGCACCGAGCCGCGCGACACCGCGCCGAGATCGGCCTGCTTGCGCACCAGCGCGAGCGACTGGCTCGACGCGTCGATCACGTCCTGCGTCGCACCGATCTGCGCGCGCAGCGAGGCTTCCTGGATCGCCGTGGTGATGACATTGGCCGTCAGCGTCAGGTACGTGGCCTCGACCTGGTAGCGCTGGTAGTCGACCGCGGCCTGCAGGCCCTCGAGTTCGCGCCGGATGCCGCCGAACGCGTCGATCGTGTACGAGATGTTGACCGAGGCGTTGTACAGCGTCAGGTCGGCGCCGGACGAAGTGCCCGTCGACAGCGACGACAGCCGTTCGCGCGTGACGCCGCCCTGCGCGTTGACGGCCGGCAGCAGCCGGTTGCCGGCGTCGGCGCGGTAGCTCTCCTGCGCCTGGCGCAGCGCGGCCTGCGCGGCAACCAGCGTCGGGCTCTTCTCGATCGCCGAGCGCACCAGCTTGTCAAGCGGCTCGGAGTGGAACACCTGCCACCACAGCGCCGGGATGTCGCGGCCCGCGACGAAGCTCTGCGCCGCGCCGCCGGTGCCGGGCGCGCTCGCGGTCTGCGCCGGCAGCGGCGCCGGGTTGTACGGCCTGCGTTCATTCTCGACCCGCGGCGCCTCGGGCGTCTTGAAGTCGGGGCCGACCGCGCAGCCGGCCACGGCGAGCGCGACCGCCGCGCTCAGCGCCGCGAGGCGAAGCGCAGGTGCATTCCGGTTCACAGGGTCGTCCTCCGTGGGCGGGGCTTGAGCATCTTCGGCGCACCGGCCACCGCGAAGCGGCGGCGCCGGCGCCGCTCCGACGCGATCATCGCGTCGGCATAGGCGAGCAGGCGTTCGCGCCAGAGATCGATGTCCTGCGCGCGCCGGAACAGCTGGGGCGCGAGCGAGACCACCGCGTCGTGGCCGATGTAAAGGTGCACCGCGAGCCCGGCCACCGCGATCGCGAGGCGGTGCACATCGTCGTCGGCGCGCGCGAGACCGAGGCGCTCGCACAGGATCGCGACGATCGACGCATGCATCGGGCGGATGCCGTTCTCGAGCTTCTCTTTCCACAGCCCGGTCGGCTCGAGCATCTCGCGCCGGTGCAGCTTCATCCACAACCGCACCTCGTGGCCGCGCTTGAGCGGCTCGAGGAACTGCTCGAACAGGCTCGGCAGCGAGGCCACCGCCGAGCCGGGCGCCTGCCGCACCGCAGCGTCGGCGGCGCCCGGCCGCTTCGGCAGGCCGCCATAGACCGCGCGGTACAGCCCGGCCTTGTCGCCAAAGTAGTAGTTGACCGCGGCGAGGTTGACCTGCGCGAGCTGCGCGATCTGCCGGATCGGCGTCTTTGGATAACCTTGCTCGGCGAACAGTCGCAGCGCGGCCCGTAGGATGCGCTCGCGCGAGACCTCGCCGTCGCCACGGATCACCCGCGGCGCGGCCGGCGCGGCGGCAGCCCTCGCGGCGGCCGCGCGCTCGGAATGGATGCTGACTGCCATCGCCGGCATCGTAGCAGTTGAATCGAACGTTTGTTTGAACTCGGCGCACGCGGCATCGTTGTTAGGGGGTTCGGCGCCCAGGCCGGCGCCGATCGATCCGCGAGAGATCGACGCGATGCGCGACGCGTTCCTGTTCGACCCGGACCTCGTCTTCCTGAACCACGGCTCGTTCGGCGGCCCGTGCGAGCGACTATCCTGCGCAGCACCGCCCGCCTTCGCCCGATGACCACCGCCCTCGCCCGCCGCGGCGCCATTGCACTCTGTGCGACCGCGGTCGTGTCGCTTCTCGCCGGGTGCAGCCTGCCGCAGCGCGCCGCCGAGCCGGCCGGCATGGGGCCCACCGAAGCGCGCGAGGCCGTCATGCGCGTGCTGCCCGCCGCCACCACCGACCGCGCCGGTTGGGCCACCGACGTCCATGCCTCGCTGGCCACGCTCGGGCTGCCGTCGACGCCCGAGAACCTGTGCGCGGTGCTGGCGGTGGCCGAGCAGGAATCGGGCTTTCGCAGCGACCCGCCGGTGCCCGGCCTCGGCGCGATCGCGATGAAGGAGATCGATCGGCGCGCCGAGGAAGCCCACGTTCCGAAGCCGGCGGTGCACGCGGTGCTGGCGCTGCCGTCGCCGGACGGCCGCAGCTACGCCGAGCGCATCGACGCGGCCAAGACCGAACGCCAACTCAGCGAGGTGTTCGAGGACTTCATCGGCATCGTGCCGTTCGGCAACACGCTGCTCGCCAGCCGCAACCCGGTTCGCACCGGCGGGCCGATGCAGGTGAGCATCGCGTTCGCGCAGGCGCACGCACAGCGCCGGCCGTATCCGTACGCGATGAGGGAGTCGGTGCGGCGCGAGGTGTTCACGCGCCGCGGCGGCCTGTACTTCGGTACCGCCCACCTGCTCGCCTACGACGCGTCGTACGACCGGATGCTGTACCGCTTCGCCGACTTCAACGCCGGCCAGTACGCGAGCCGCAACGCCGCGTTCCAGCAGGCGCTCGGCGTCGCAACGGGCCTGACGCTCGCGCTCGACGGCGATCTGCTGCCGCGCGCCGCGGGCGGCGGCCCGCGCGGCGAGACCGAGCGGGCAGCCTACACGCTCGCCGGTCGCCTCGGCCTGAGCGAAGGCGCGATCCGCAGCGACCTGGAACGCGAGGACGACTTCGCGTTCGAGAAGACGGCGCTCTACGAACGCGTGTTCGCGTACGCCGAGAAGCTCGACAAGCGCCCGCTGCCGCGCGCCGTGCTGCCGCGCATCGATCTGCACAGCCCGAAGATCACGCGCAGCCTGACGACCGAATGGTTCGCGAACCGGGTCGACGAGCGCCACCGCCGCTGCCTCGCGCGGATCGGCGCGGCGCGCGACGGTTAGCGCCCGCCCTATTGCGCCGCGGCCTGCTCGAGCCAGCGTTGGCTGAAGCGTTCCATCTCGACCCGGTCGAGGTCGGACACCGCCCAATACTGCATCGAGCCATCGGCCCAGTGCAGCACGTTGAAGCCCTTGCGCACGCTGCGCACCGGGGCTTGATGCGCGGCGCTCGGCCAGACGAACAGGTCGATCACATGGCGATGGCGCGCATAGGCCAGCGTCGCGACGGCGTTGCCGCGCACATGCTCGATGCGGCCACCGATCAGCGGGAAGCCCTCGGCGGCCAGGTCGAACACCGGCGGCGCGTAATCGATCCGGCCCTGGAACCACGGCTTGACGGTGTGGCGATCGGTAGCCACCACTTCGGTGAGCGGCCCGAGCCGCAGCGCCCGCACATGGTCGGCGACCAGGTCGACGTCGACCGGTTCGTTGAGTTCGATGCGCTGCAGCACCGGCAAGACGACGACGGCACAGGCCAGGCCGAGCGCGAAACTGACCGCGGCGGTGCGCCAGCCGACGTCGAACCAGCGCCGGCGCGGCGCTTCGGCAGGCGGTGCTGCGGCAGATCGGGCGTCGGCCAACGCGACTTGGGTGCGGATGCCCGCGCGCAGCGCGTCGGGCGCCGCGTGGCGGGTCGCGTGCGCGCGGATCAGTGCGCAGAGGTCTTCGTCTTCGAGGCTCATGTCATTCGCCCAGGCTGGCTTTCAACAGCGCATTGCGGAGCTTGATGTGCCCCGTCATGTGGTGGTGCTCCTGGTGGATATGGCCGTAGAAGACAGTGACGTTCGAGAACGGCATCAGCAACTCGACCGCCTGCGCACCGTCGCGCGTGGCCCAGTCCCACTTCGGTGCCAGATCGAACAGCGGGCGATGGGTGAGCACGACGATCGGCGCCTTGCGGTCGCGCGCAGCGAGGTCGGCACGCAGCCAGGCGAGTTGCTCGTCGCCGATCTTCGCGCCCGGGTCGGACACGTTGTCGAGGGCGATGAAGTGCACGCCCTTGTGGTCGAAGGTGTAGAACGTGTCGCCGAAGAACTCCTTGAACGCTTCGCCGCGGTCCAGCGCCGCGTCGTGCTCGCCGGCAAGAAAGCGCACGTCCTTGACCTTCAGATCGGCCACGATCGATTTGAACTCGGCCAGGCGGCGCCGGCGCTCGACCGGGTCGTCCGGGCCCGGTAGCGGTTGAGGAGCAGGTGCGGTCTCGTGTTCGGAGGAGCCCGCATGCCCTGTCATACCGTTCGCTGGCGCGATCTATTCCATCGCGCGTTGATTTCGCGCCGCAGCGAAGCGATGATGCGGTCATGCGCACGGCGGCCGCCCCATGATTCGCGATCGCTGGTGCGCGGCG
>DATMIN010000521.1:0-4346 GCA_035554275.1 Burkholderiaceae bacterium | reverse complement strand
GGGCTGCTGCTCGGCGCGATCCGCGCGCTCGGCTTCGACGGCATCTACGGCGCCGCCGGCATCGTCGTCGCCGAGTGCTTCGCGGTGTTCCCGCACGCGCTGATGATCCTCGTCACCGCGCTCGCACTCGCCGATGCGCGCCTGTACGAAGCGGCGGACGCGCTCGGCACGCGCACGCGGCGCAAGTTCTTCACGATCACGCTGCCGGGCGCGAAGTACGGGCTGATCTCGGCGGCGCTGGTGTCGTTCACGCTCGTGATGACGGACTTCGGCATCCCGAAGGTGATCGGCGGCAACTTCAACATGCTCGCGACCGACGTGTTCAAGCTCGTGATCGGCCAGCAGGACTTCCAGCGCGGCGCGGTCGTCGGGCTGCTGCTGCTGGTGCCGGCGCTGCTGACGTTCTTCGTCGACGCGCTCGTCAGCCGCAAGCAGACGGCGATGCTGTCGGCGCGCGCGGTGCCGTTGCGGCCGAAGCCGGCGCGCGGCTTCGACCTCGCGATGGGCGGCTACACGGTGCTGATCTGCGCGCTGATGCTGGCGATGCTCGGCATGGCGGTGTTCGCGTCGTTCGCGAGCTTCTGGCCGTACAACCTCGCGCCGACGCTGAAGCACTACACGATGGGCCTGGTCGACGCCGAGGTGTTCGACGCGTTCGTCAACAGCCTGAAGCTCGCCGCCGGCACCGCGCTGTTTGGCACGGTGATCGTGTTCGTCGGCGCCTACCTGCTCGAGAAGACGCGCGGCATGGACGCGCTGCGCCCGGTCGTGCGGCTGCTCGCGATGCTGCCGATGGCGGTGCCCGGCCTCGTGCTCGGCCTGGGCTACATCTTCTTCTTCAACCAGCCCGGCAACCCGCTCGGCGGCCTGTACCAGACGCTGCCGCTGCTGGTGCTGTGCACGATCGTCCACTTCTACACCACCGGGCATCTCACCGCGGTGACGGCGCTGAAGGCGCTCGACACCGAATTCGAATCGGTATCGGCGTCGCTGAAGGTGCCGTTCTTCAAGACCTTCTGGCGCGTCACCTTGCCGATCTGCACGCCCACGCTGCTCGACATCGCGCGCTACTTCTTCATCAACGCGATGACGACGATCTCGGCGGTGGTGTTCCTGTACTCGCCGAGCACCAAGGTCGCGTCGATCGCGATCCTGAACCTCGACGAAGCCGGCGAGGCCGGCCCGGCCGCCGCGTGCGCGGTGCTGATCACCGCCGGCTCGACGCTCGTGACGCTGCTGTTCATCGCGCTGGGCTGGTGGGTGAACCGCCGCACGCAGGCCTGGCGCAACCCGGCGGGCGCGAGATGACCCGCGCGCCGCGCTGAACAAGTTGGAGACTGACCCCATGGACCGCGACGCCATCCTGCTGACCCCCGGGCCGCTGACGACCACCTTGCGCACCAAGCTCGCGATGCTGCGCGACTGGGGCTCGTGGGACGCCGACTTCATCGCGATCACCGCCGGGCTGCGGCGCCGGCTGCTGGCGATCGTGCACGGCGAGGAATCGCACGTCGTGGTGCCGTTGCAGGGCAGCGGCACGTTCTCGGTCGAGGCGGCGGTTGCGACCGTCGTGCCGCCGACCTCACGCGGAGGCCACCTGCTGGTGCTCGACAACGGCGCGTACTGCAAGCGCCTCGGCCGCCTGTCGACGCTGATGGGCCGGCGCACCACGATCCTGCCGCACGCCGAAGACGAGGCCGTGTCGCCGCAGGCGCTCGACGCCGCGCTGCGCGCCGACCCGAGCATCACGCACGTCGGCTTCATCCATTGCGAGACCGGCACCGGCGTGCTGAACCCGCTGGCCGCGGTGAGCGAGGTCTGCGCGCGCCACGGCAAGGGCCTGATCATCGACGCGATGAGCTCGTTTGCGGCGCTGCCGATCGACGCGCGCGAGATCCGCTTCGACGCGCTCGTCGCCGCCAGCGGCAAATGCCTCGAGGGCGTGCCGGGGATGGGCTTCGTGTTCGTGCGCACAGACGTGATGGCCGGCTGCGAAGGCCACTCGCACTCGCTCGCGATGGACCTGTTCGACCAGCACACCTACATGGAGAAGACCGGCCAGTGGCGCTTCACGCCGCCGACCCATGTGGTCGCGGCGCTGGCCGAGGCGCTGACGCAGTTCGAGGAAGAGGGCGGCCAGCCGGCGCGGCTGGCGCGCTACACCGACAACTGCCGCACGCTGATCGACGGCATGAGGGATCTCGGCTTCAAGCCCTTCCTGAGCGCCGCGCTGCAGGCGCCGATCATCGTCACCTTCCATGCGCCGCAGGCGCCGGGCTACGACTTCAAGGCGTTCTACGCGCAGGCCAAGCAGCGCGGCTTCATCCTGTACCCGGGCAAGCTGACGCAGCTCGAGACCTTCCGCGTCGGCTGCATCGGCGCGATCGGACCGCGCGAGATGCAGCAGGCGGTCAACGCGGTCGGTGAGGCGATGCGCGCGCTCGGGCTTGCAAACGGCCCGGCGCGCTGAGGGCACGTCACTTGCGGAACGGGTTTTCGATCCGCAGCGACTCGATGCGCTGGCCGTGCTGCAGGTCTTCGCTGAGCAGGCGCTTGCAGCCGGCCTCGAGCGCGGCCGCGACGATCAGCGAATCGTAGAAGCTGAAGTGCCAGCGCTGCTGCAGCTCGAGCCCGCGCCGGTACAGCTCGACGCTGGCACCGACGCGCACCAGCGGCGCCAGCACCGTGTCGAGGTAGGCGCGCGCGGCCGCGGTGTCGAGCGTGACCTGCGCCTTGCGCAGCACCGTGTTCAGGCACTCCTGCACGACCTGGAAGCTGATGCACGCGCTCTCGTTCGCCAGCGCGTCGCTGACGACGCGCTCGGCGATCGCGTGCTTGCGGGCGTCGCGCGTGTCGAGCTGGTAGATGAAGACGTTGGTGTCGATGAAGACGTCAACGCTCATTCATCTCGTCCCGCGTCGGCTTGCGCCCCACCACCAGCTTGCCGCGCAGGCCCGACATCACCTGCTCGTAGCGCCGCATCTGCTGCTGGCGCGCGTAGCTCGCCAGCCACAGGCGGAACTGCTCGTTCAACGTGGTGTTCTCGCTGCGGGCGCGCTCGCGGGCGGCCTCGATCAGCGCGTCGTCGGCGGTGAGCGTGATGTTCTTCATCGTGCGCTGGGTCTCGTGTAGGCGTTCCCAGTGTACACGAGTCCGACCACACGAGGGGACGGTGGTGGGGCGGCGGGTGCGGCGCCGGGCGGGGCAGCTTGGCCCCAGAATCGGCAGACACATCGATCACCACCAGCGGCGGGAGCGCGGTCATGGCCAGCAATAAACCCAAGCAGCCTTCCGGCGAGCACCCGGCGCTCGCCGCCGTGCGCGCGTCGGGCACCGGCAAGGTCAAGGTGGCCGTCAGCGACATCGACGGCATCCTGCGCGGCAAGTACCTGCACATCGACAAATTCCTTGGCGCCGCGCAGCCGCACCCGAACGGCGGCTTCGGCTTCTGCGACGTGGTGTTCGGCTGGGACGCGAACGACCACTGCTACGACAACGCCACGCTCACCGGTTGGCAGCACGGCTTCCCCGACGCGCTCGCGCGCCTCGACCTCGACACCTACCGCCGCGTGCCGTGGGACGACGCCGTGCCGTTCTTCCTCGGCGAGTTCGTGACACCCGAGGGCGCGCCGTCGCCGATCTGCCCGCGCCAGACGCTCAAGCGCGTGCTGAAGCGCGCCCAGAAGCTCGGCGTGCAGGTGATGACCGGCATGGAGTTCGAGTGGTTCAACTTCGCCGAGACGCCGCAGAGCTGGGCCGCGAAGCAGGGCGTCGCCCCGGAGCCGATCACGCCGGGCATGTTCGGCTACTCGCTCTTGCGCATGAACCACAAGCGCGAATACTTCAAGGCGCTGATGGACGAGATGCCGCTGTTCGGCGTGCCGATCGAAGGCCTGCACACCGAGACCGGGCCGGGCGTTTACGAAGTGGCGATCGCGTTCGGCGAGGCGCTCGAGCAGGCCGATCGCGCGATCCTGTTCAAGACCGGCGCGAAGGAGATCGGCGCGCGCTTCGGCGTGATGCCCAGCTTCATGGCGAAGTGGAACCAGCAGTACCCGGGCTGCTCGGGGCACATCCATCAGAGTTTGTCGGACGGCAAGACCAACCTCTTCTTCGACGCGAAGAGCCCGCGCAAGATGAGCAAGCTGTTCGAGAGCTACCTCGCCGGGCAGGTCGGTTTCTTGATGGAGATGGCGCCGATGTTTTGGCCGACGATCAACAGCTACAAGCGGCTGGTCGACGGCTTCTGGGCGCCGGTCAAGCCGACCTGGGGCCTGGACAACCGCACCGCGAGCTTTCGCGTGATCGCCGGCAGCCCGAAGGCGACGCGCCTGGAGACGCGCTGC
>DATMIN010000520.1:0-11015 GCA_035554275.1 Burkholderiaceae bacterium | reverse complement strand
AGCACGCAGGCGGCCAGTGTCCAGTGGAACAGGCGCGTCGGCAGGTCCCAGACGCGCACCGTCGTCGGTGGAAGATTCATCGCAGGCGGCGCGGGCCGCACGGGTGACGGGGTTGGAGTCGAAAGATAACCGCAATCGCCGTCGGTGCGGTGGGCAAGTCCTGCAAGGCCCGCCACGACAGCTACCGCAAGGAATAGCGCCCGAGCCATCCGCTAGACTCGGCTCCGTTTTCGTGGCCGAGATTCCATGTCCGCTCTTCGCTCCCGCCCCGCCCGCCGCCGGCTTGCCCTCTGGTTCTCGCTGTGCCTCGCGGCGGCACCGCTCGCTGCGCAGACAACCGACAACCCGAACGATCCGACAAATACGTTCTCGACGCCGGGCTACCCCGCCAATACGCCACGCAGCGGATTGCCCGCCGGCACGACGACCGGACAGCCGAACACGCAGGGGCTGACGAACTCGCAGGGCTATCGCAGCCCGCAGATCCAGAACGGGACCAACAATAACGTTCGCGGCAACGCGAACAACCTGAACCCGTACGACGAGTTCAACCGGCGCGCGCTGCTGCCGCCGCCGAAGCCGAGTGAATTCCAGAAGTTCGTCGAGACCGCCACCGGCCGGCTGCTGCCGCTGTTCGGCAGCCGCTTCTTCGCCGACACGCTCGATCCGTACACCACGGTCGACAACGTGCCGGTCTCGGCCGACTACACGATCGGCCCGGGCGACGAGATCGTGCTGCGCGCCTGGGGCTCGATCGACGTCGACTACCGCAGCACGGTCGACCGCAACGGCCTGCTGAACCTGCCCAAGATCGGCAGCTTCAACGTCGCCGGCGTGAAGGCCGCCGACCTCGAGAAAAATCTGCGCGGGCAGATCGGGCGCCTGTACACCAACTTCGACCTGAGCGTGTCGCTCGGCCAGCTGCGCGGGCTGAAGGTGTTCGTCGTCGGCCCGGCGCAGCGCCCCGGCGTGTTCACGCTGGCGAGCCAGTCGACGCTGCTGTCGGCGGTGGCGATGGCCGGCGGCCCGGCGCCGAGCGGCTCGATGCGCAAGGTGCTGCTGCGGCGCGACGGCAAGGTGATCTCGGAACTCGACGTCTACGAGTTCCTGGTGCAGGGCGACAAGTCGAAGGACGTTCAGCTCGCCGCCGGCGACGTGGTGGTGTTCCAGCCGGCCGGAGCGCGCGTGGCGCTGACCGGCGCGCTCGACACGCCGGCGATCTACGAGCTGAAGGCGCCGCAGGAGCCGGTGCGCGAGGTGCTGCGCTACGCCGGCGGCACGCCGCTGCTGGCGAACCCGAACCTGGCGCAGCTCGAGCGCGTCGACACCACGCAGGCCAAGGCGGCGCGCTTCGTCGAGAAATTCCAGCTCGACGGCACCGGGCTGCAGAAGCCGCTGCGCGACGGCGACGTGCTGACGCTGCTGGCGATCTCGCCGCAGTTCGCCAACGCCGTGACGCTGCGCGGCCACGTGGCGCAGCCGCTGCGCTACCCGTTCACGCCGGGGATGCGCATCCGCGACCTGATCCCGGACCGCGACGCGCTGATCTCGCCCGACTTCTACCGCCGCAAGAACCTGCTGGTGCAGGTGATCGACGAGGACGACGAAACCACGCGGCGGCGCAGCGAGCGCTATCGCGAGTCGCGCGATCTGAACACCGGCGGCCCCACCAACGCCTACCCGACGGGCGCTTACGGCGCGAACAACGCAAACAACGGCTATCCCGCCAACGCGAACAACAGCGCGAACAATGCCTACCCGCCGAGCGGCGACTACCGCAACCGCAGCAACTACGATCCGGGCTACGGGCCGGACACCAACGACACAGGCGCGTCGATGCAGCGCAACCGCAGCATCGACCCGTCGCAGCGCCGCAGCGACGATTCGCGCCGTGACGACGATCGCTCCGGAACCAGCACCCAGCGCCGCACGCCGCGCCCGCTGTTCGACGAACTCAACTGGGACTACGCGGTCGTCGAGCGCCTGAACACGCGCGACCTGACGACCCAGGTGATCCCGTTCAACCTCGGCAAGGCGGTGCTGCAGGGCAGCGATGTCGACAACCTCGAGTTGCTGCCCGGCGACGTGGTGACGATCTACAGCCAGAAGGACATCCGCGTGTCGGTCTCGCGCCAGACGCGGCTGGTGTCGCTCGAAGGCGAGATCGCATCGCCCGGCGTCTACCAGCTGCAGCCCGGCGACACGCTGCAGAGCCTGATCGCGCGCGCCGGCGGCTTCACGCCGCAGGCGTACCTGTACGGCCTCGAATTCAGCCGCGAGGAAACCCGCCAGCGCCAGCGCGAGAACCTGACCTCGGCGATCGCGCGGCTCGAGGCACTGTCGGCGGTGCAGGCGGCGCGCGACGCTGCCAACCGGCGCGACGACGCAGCCGGTGCCGCCACCAGCACCGCGGTCAGCAACGCCGCGACGCAGGCCCAGCTCGCGCGTCTGCGCAACGTGCAGCCGAACGGCCGCATCGCGCTCGAGCTGCCGCCCGACACCAACTCGCTCGCCGCGCTGCCGCCGGTCCCGCTCGAGGCCGGCGACCGCATCCTGGTGCCGTCGCGGCCAGGCTTCGTCACGGTGGCCGGCGCGGTCGTCAACAGCAACGCGTTCCTGTGGAAGCCCGGCCGCACCGCTGGCGAATACCTGCGCATGGCCGGCGCCGACGAAGCGGCCGAGCCGTCGAACATGTTCATCCTGCGCGCCGACGGCACCGTCAACCATGCCGCCGACAACCGCAGCTTCTGGGGCCGCAGCAGCCTCGATTCGCAGGTGATGCAGCCGGGCGACGCGCTGATCGTGCCGAACCAGCTCGACTTCGAGACCTGGGGCCGCGCGTTCGTGCGCAACCTGAAGGACTTCGCGCAGATCTTCACCGGCTTCGGCATCGGCATCGCTGCCATCCATTCGCTGTGACGGGCCGCGCGATGACGACCGAGGATCCGATCCGCCCGGCGCCTGCCGACGCCTTCGACGAAGACGACGGCCCGCATGTCGACCTGACGCAGGCGCTGATCTGGGTGGGCCAGGGCAAGCGGCTGATCGCCACCGCGACGGTCGCGGCGGCCATCGTCGGCGTGGCGGCCGGGCTGCTGTGGCCGAAGATTTTCACGGCGCACGCCTCGCTGCTGGCGCCGGGCACGCAGCAGCAAAGCGGCGCGGCCGCGGCGCTCTCGGCCCTCGGCGCGCTCGGCGGCCTCGGCGCCGGCCTGGGCGCGAAGACGCCCGACGAACTCTACGTCGCACTGCTCAAGAGCGACAGCGTCCAACGCGCGCTCGCCGACCGCTACGACCTCAAGACGCGCTACGACGCGAAGACCTACGAGGCGCTGCGCAAGACGATGCCCAACTACATCCGCGTCGCGTCGGACAAGAAGAGCGGCCTGATCAGCGTCGATGTCGACGATCTCGAGCCGGCCTTTGCCGCCGAACTCGCCAATGCGCACGCGGTCGAGGTCAACCGCCTGCTCGGGCGCCTCGCCGTCTCGGAGGCACAGCTGCGCCGCGTGTTCTTCGAGAAGCAGCTGAACGACACGAAGGAGAACCTGATCCGCGCCGAGCAGAACCTGCGCACGGTGCAAGAGAAATCGGGCGTGATCGTGCTCGACAAGCAGGCCGAGGCGCTGATCACGAGCGCGGCGCAGGTGCGCGCGCAGATCGCCGCGCGCGAGGTGCAGCTCAAGGTGCTGCGCACCGGCGCGACCGAGCAGAACCCCGACGTGATCCGCCTGACCTCCGAGTTGCGCGCGCTGCGCGCCGAGCTCGCGCGGATGGAGTCGACGCCCGGCGCGAACGCGGGCAGCGCGATCGACATGCCGATCGGCAAGCTGCCCGAAGCCGGCGTCGAATACGTGCGCGCGCGACGCGAGCTGAAGCTGCAGGAGACGCTGCTCGAGGCGATGCTGCGCCAGTTCGAGGCCGCCAAGCTCGACGAGGCCAAAGAAGGCGTCGGCCTGCAGGTGGTCGACCGCGCGCTGCCGCCGGATCGCAAGTCGAAGCCATCAGGGCTGCTGATCGCGCTGGGCTGCACGCTCGCGGCGCTGCTGCTGTCGTCGGCCTTCGTGGTGATGCGTGGCTACCGCGGCTGGGCCGACGCGCAGTTCCCCGAGCGCGCCGCGGCACGCTCCGCGCTCGCACGCGCCTGGCGCTGGCGCGGCTGAGCGGCCTGGCCGCGGCAGCGCCCGGCGTCAGAGCGCGAGCGTGCCGCGCACGCAGCTCGTGCTGTGGCCGCCGACCCAGACCTGCGCGTCGATGCACTCCACGAACACACGGCCGCGCCGCGCCAGCCGCGTGCCCTGCGATGCCACATACGCCGCCGGCGCCACGCCACTGCCGATCAGCCACTGGCCGAGGCTCGCGTTCAGGCTGCCGGTGACCGGGTCTTCGTAGCCCGGGCCTTCGCCGATCAGCGCGCGCACCTCGAACTGTGCGTCGTGGCCGGCGGCGTGCGGCCCGACGACGCCGAGCTTGATGCCGGCCAGGGCCGCCCAGTCGGGCTTCAGCGCGAGCACCGCTTGCGCCGACGCGAGCCGGATCGCACACCAGCCCGGCCCGTTGTCGACCCACTCGTGGCCGAGCACGTCGGCCGGCTGCAGCGCCAGCGCGGTGCGGATGCGCGCCAGCAGGTCGGCGTCGAGCGGCCCGCGGCGCAGCGGCGGCGGCGCGGCGAACGCGAGCCGGCCCGAGTCGCGCCGGATGCGGATCAGCCCGGCCGCGCACTGCTGCACCACCTCGCTCGCCTCATGTGCCGCGCCACCGGCTTCGAGCCACGCGTGGCAGCTGCCCAGCGTCGGATGTCCGGCGAACGCCAGCTCGCGGTGCGGCGTGAAGATGCGCACGCGGTAGTCGGCCGCCGGATCGGTCGGCGGCAGCAGGAAGGTGGTTTCGCTCAGATTCGTCCAGCGCGCGAACGCGGCCATCTGCGCATCGCTCAGGCCATGGGCATCGTGGACGACCACGAGCGGGTTGCCGAGCAGCGGCGTGTCGGTGAAGACATCGACGACGGTGTACGGGCGCGTGATGTCGCTCACGTCGCCTCCTTCAGCGCCCGCGCCAGCAGTGCGACGCCGCGCTCGATCTCGGCCGGTGCGACCGTCACGAACGACAGCCGCAGCGTGTTCGGCCGCGCGTCGTTCGCGAAGAACGCCGCGCCCGGCACGTAGGCCATGCCGAGCTCGACCGCCTTCGGCAGCAACGCGGTCGCATCGACGCCCTCGGGCAATTCGACCCAGAAGAACATCCCGCCGCTCGGCACCAGCCAGCGGCAGCCGCGCGGCAGGTGAAGCTCGAGCGCGGCGCGCATCGCGTCGCGCTGCGCCTTGTAGCGCGCGCGGATCGTCGGCACGTGCGTGCGCAGGAAGCCGTCGCGGATCACCTCGTAGACCACGCGCTGGTTGAAGCCCGCCGTGTGCAGGTCGGCGGCCTGCTTGGCCTGCAGCAGCTTCGGGCACAGCGCCGGCGGCGCGATCACGTAGCCCAGGCGCAGCCCGGGCGCGAGCACCTTCGAGAACGAGCCGAGGTAGACCGTGCCCTCGGCCCAGCGCGACGCCAGCGAGGCCGGCGGCGCGGCGTCGAACCACAGGTCGCCGTACGGGTTGTCTTCGACGATCGGCAGGCCGAGCGCGCGCGCCGAATCGACCAGCCTGGCGCGCCGCCTCTCGCTGATGCAGCGCCCGCTCGGGTTCTGGAAGTTCGGCAGCAGGTAGATGAAGCGTGCGCCACGCGCCGCGCCGAGCGCGCCCGGGATCGGGCCGTCGTCGTCGCACGCGACGCTGACGACCTCGGGCTCATACGGCGCGAACGCCTGCAGCGCGCCGAGGTAGGTCGGCGCTTCGACCGCCACCGTGCTGCCGGCGTCGAGCAGCACCTTGCCGACGAGGTCGAGCCCCTGCTGCGAGCCGGTCGTGATCAGCACCTGCGAGGCGTCGACCGCCAGGCCCTGCTCGGCCATCTGCTGCGCGACCCACTCGCGCAGCGGCGCGTGGCCCTCGCTCGCCGCGTACTGCAGCGCCTCGCGCGGCTGCTCGCGCAGCACGCGTTCGGTGGCGACGCGCATCGCCTCGATCGGGAACGTGTCGGGCGACGGCAGCCCGCCGGCGAGCGAGACGATGCCCGGCCGCTCGGTGACCTTCAGGATCTCGCGGATCAGCGACGGGTTCATGCGCTCGGCGCGGCGCGCCAGTTGCCACGGCGACGCGGCGAAAGTGGGGGCGGCGGTCATCACGGGCTCCGGGTTTGCAGTGCCGGCGTGCCGACCGGCAACTTCTTGCCGACGAACACCACCGCGATCACCGCGAGCGAAAACAGCAGCGTGCCGGCGTCGAGCGTCTCGCCCAGCACCGGCACCGCGAACAGCAGCGCGAGAAACGGCTGCACCAGCTGCACCTGGCTCACGCGCACCGTGCCGCCGATCGCGAGCGCGCGGTACCAGGCGAAGAAACCGAGCCACATCGAGAACAACGTGACGTACGCGAAGCCACCCCAGGCGCTCGCGCGCACCGGCGCGGCGGGCCAGGTGGCGAGCATCGCCGGCGCCGTCAGCGGCAGGCTGATCACCAGCACCCAACAGATCACCTGCTGGGCCGGCAGCCCGGCCGCCACGCGCGCGCCGGCGACGTAGCCGACCGCCGTGCTCGCCACCGCGAGCAGCAGCAGCCCGTCGGCCGCTGACAGTCGCCCCGCGCCGCGCCACGCCGCGAACGCGAGCACCATCGCGCAGCCGAGCAGCGCGCAGGCCCAGAAGCCGTTCGACGGGCGCTGGCGGAAGTGGATCGCGGCGGCGGCCGCGGTCGCCAGCGGCATCAGCCCGGTGACGACGGCGGCGTGCATCGCGTCGACCTCGCGCAGCGCCAGGCTCAGGAACAGCGGGAAGCCGACGACGGTGCCGAGCGCCGACGCGGCCAGCGCCGGCAGGTCGCGGCGCCGCACCCGCGGCGCGCCGGTCAGCAGCAGGTACGCGGCGCTCAGCAGGCCGGCACAGGCGGCGCGGCCGGCGGTGACGAACAGCGGCGGCAGTTGCGGGTCGGCGGCCGGGCCGACCGCGAGGCGCGTCATCGGCAGCGTCATCGCGAAGATCGCGACGCCGAGCAGCCCGAGCCACAGGCCGCGGGTTTCGGTGCGCTCGGCAGCAGCATCCATCATCGCCGCAGTCTACGCGCGCACACCAGCACAGAGCCAGTACACTTTGGCCGCCAGCGGCCCCGCACTGTATCGGCCCGGCGAACCGTACAACGCCCAACGCCTGATGCTCGACACCTCGCTCCCGGCCCCGCCCGCCCCGCTGTCGCGCGCGGCCGACACGACGCTGACCGACCAGCTCGCCGCGCGCTTTCGCGAGCGCATCCGCCAGCGCCTGCTGGCGCCGGGCGCGCGCTTGCCGTCGGTGCGCGAATGCGCGCGCCGCCATCAGGTGAGCCCGCACACCGTGGTCGCGGCCTACGACCAGCTGCTCGCGCTCGGCCTGGTCGAGGCGCGCAAGCAGCGCGGCTTCTTCGTGCGCGAGACAGCGCCGGCGCGCGCCGCGCCGCCCGGCGGCGCCGCACCCGACCGCGCCAGCGCGCACCCGCTGCCGGTGAACGCGACCGCGCTGATCCGCGGCATGTTCCAGCCGGCCGGTGCGCGCCCGATGCCGGGCCTGGGCACGCTGCCGGCCGACTGGCTCGACCTGCCGCTGCTCGCCGCGGCGCTGCGTAAGGTTTCGACACCGGCGCAGCTCGGCGCGGTCTCGCTGCAGTACGGCGAGCCGGCCGGCGAGGGGCGCCTGCGCGCCGCGCTGGCGCTGAAGCTGGCCGACATCGGCGTGGCGGCGACGCCGGCGCAGATCGTCACGACGATCGGCGCGACCCAGGCGCTCGACATCGTCACGCGCACCTTGGTGCGCGCCGGCGACAGCGTGCTCGTCGACGAGCCGGGCTGGTCGGTCGAGTACGCGCGGCTCGAGGCGCTCGGCCTGCGCGTGCTGCCGGTGCCGCGCGGCGAGGACGGCCCCGATCTCGCGACGATGCAGCGCCTGATCGAGGCGCAGAAGCCGGCCCAGCGGCCGCGCCTGTACGTGACGGTCTCGGTGCTGAACAACCCGACCGGCGCGTCGCTGTCGCTGCAGGCCGCGCACCGCGTGCTGCAGCTGGCGCAGGCGCACGCGCTGCACGTCGTCGAGGACGACACCTACGCGCATCTCGCGCCGCCGCACCTGCCGCGCATGGCCGCGCTCGACGCGCTCGAGCGCACGATCTACATCTCGGGCTTCTCGAAGATCCTGGTGCCGAACTGGCGCGTCGGCTACATCGCGGCGCCGCGCGCGCTCGTCGACCGGTTCATCGACACCAAGCTGCTGACGACGCTGACGACGCCCGGCGTGACCGAGCTGGCGCTGGCCCACTGCCTCGAGGCCGGGCTGCTGCGCCGCCACACCGAGCGCGTGATGGCGCGGCTGGCGCAGGCGCGCGAGCGCACGGTGCGGCTGGCCGAGGCGCACGGCGCGCGCTTCGCGGCGCCGCCACGCGGGCTGTTCGGCTGGGTCGATGTCGGCGTCGACACCGAGCGGCTGGCCGAGCTGCTGCAGGGCGAGTGGCTGATCGCGCCGGGCGCGCTGTTCCACGCCGCGCACCGGCCGACGACGCTGCTGCGCATCAACTTCGCCACCTCGCAGGACCCGCGCTTCTGGCGCGCGCTGGAGCACGCCTGCGAGCGGCTGCGGGCCGCCCGCCCCGCCGCGCATCAGGGATAACCTGATTCGGGGGGGCCGGTAAGCGGGCGTTACAGGTGAAAATCGCAGTTCCATGAAAGGCGAGCTCTACGATTCGACGATTCCCTTCGGGGAACCGGAGCTGCTCAAGGCGAGCGCGTACGAGCGCTACCTCGACGAGCTCGACACCGACACCGCGCCCGGCCGCGCCGCCCACCGTCTGTCGCAGTTCAGCCCGTCGCTGCAGGCCGACCTGTGGCAGCACGAGCAGCGCAGCGGCAGCTACGAGGTCACCGAGGTGATCGCCGCGTGCATCCGCCACTCGTCGCGCGTCACGATCTACCTGCGCTGCGACGGGCGCGTCGTGCCGCTGACGCTGTTCCCGCGCGAGCGCCTCGTCCACTGCCCGATCGCGATGAGCGAGCTGCTCGACCGCCACCTCGCACAGCTGCACGTGATGCACCTCGAGCCGGCCACGCTGCGCCCGCCCGGCGACCCGGCGCGCGAGCTGATCGGCGAGGCCCGCCTGCACCACCCGCTGACGCCGCTGCTGTGGGCGATCGCGCTGCACGGCCCGCGCCGCGAGCTGCTGCCCGAGATCGCCGGGCCGGCGGTCTACCGCGTCTCGCCGGCGCTCGAGCTGGCCGGCGCACCGCTCAGCGGCGCGCTGCGTGCCGCGATCGAGCGGCTGCGCGAGCAGGCCGTCTCGCTCGCCGCGCTGGCCGGCTGGCCGGCGTTCGACCGCGAGCGCGCGGCGCGGCTGCTGAACGCGCTGTACCTGCAGGCCGGCCTGATCGTCAGCCGCTCGCATCCGGACGCGGTGCGCGAGAGCTGGTTCGGCCTCTGAGGCGCGGCTGAGCGCGCGTCAGCGCGCCCCCAAGGTCTCCCAGCGCTCCATCGCGGCGAGCAATTCGTCGTCGATCGCCGCCACGCGGGCTTGCGCCTTCAGCGCGCGATCGGCTTCCTGGGTGTACGACTCGGGCCGGGCCAGGAACGTCGCCAGTCCCTGCTGCTCGGCCTCGAGCGCCTCGATCTTCTTCGGCAGCTCGTCGAGCTCGCGCTGCTCCTTGTAGCTGAGCTTGCGCGGCTTCGCGGAAGGTGCTGCCGGAGCCGCGGCGGCCGTGGCCTTGGCGGTGGGTGGGGTGTCCTTCGAGCGCGTCGCGCGCGCCGCCTGCTCGCGCAGCGCCGCGGCGCGGTCGCGCTGGATCTTCCAGTCCTCGTAGCCGCCTTCGTACTCGCGCCAGCGGCCCGCCGACTCGTCGCCTTCCCAGACGATCGTGCTGGTCACGACGTTGTCGAGGAAGCGCCGGTCGTGGCTGACGAGGAAGACCGTGCCCTTGTAGCCCTACAGCAGTTCTTCGAGCAGCTCGAGCGTGTCGATGTCGAGGTCGTTGGTCGGCTCGTCGAGCACCAGCACGTTGGCCGGCAGCGCGAACAGGCGCGCCAGCAGCACGCGGTTGCGCTCGCCGCCGCTGAGCGTGCGCACCGGCGAATTCGCGCGCTCGGGCGAGAACAGGAAGTCGTTCAGGTAGCTCATCACGTGCTTGCGCTGGCCGTTGAACTCGACCCACTCGCTGCCGGGGCTGATCGTGTCGGCGAGCGTGGCGTCGAGGTTCAGCGTGCTGCGCATCTGGTCGAAGTACGCGACCTCGAGCTTGCTGCCCTGGCGGATCTTGCCGCTGTCGGGCGGCAGCTCGCCGAGGATCAGCTTCAGCAGCGTCGTCTTGCCGGCGCCGTTCGGGCCGATCAGGCCGACCTTGTCGCCGCGCAGGATGGTCGCGGTGAAGTCCTTGACGATCACCTTCTCGGCGAAGCGCAGCGAGACCTCCTTCAGCTCCGCGACGATCTTGCCGCTCGGCGCGCCCGAGTCGATCTCGAGCCGCACCTGGCCGAGCGAATCGCGCCGCTTGCGGCGCGCGTCGCGCAGCACCTCGAGGCGCTGGATGCGCGCGACGCTGCGCGTGCGGCGGGCCTCGACGCCCTTGCGGATCCAGACCTCCTCCTGCGCGAGCAGCTTGTCGGCGCGCGCGTTGGCGAGCGCGTCGGAGGCGAGCTGCTCCTCCTTCAGGCGCTCGTAGGCGCTGAAGTTGCCCGGGTAGCTGCGGATGATGCCGCGGTCGAGTTCGACGATTCGTGTGGCCACGGCGTCGAGGAAGGCGCGGTCGTGGGTGACCAGCATCACGCTGCCCTTGAAGCCGCGCAGCAGCTCCTCGAGCCACGCAATGGAATCGAGGTCGAGGTGATTCGTCGGCTCGTCGAGCAGCAGCACGTCGGGCACCGCGACCAGCGCCTGCGCGAGCGCGACGCGCTTCTTCATGCCGCCCGAGAG
>DATMIN010000519.1:0-5191 GCA_035554275.1 Burkholderiaceae bacterium | reverse complement strand
CCACGTCGGCCACGAGCTGTCCATCGAGGACCTCGTGAATAAGCACGACAGTGTGGTGCTGTCGGGCGGCGCCGAGAAGCCGCGCGACCTGCCGATCCCCGGCCGCGAGCTCGACGGCATCCACTTCGCGATGGAGTTCCTGCCGCAGCAGAACAAGATCAACGCTGGCGCCAAGGTCAAGGGCCAGATCCGCGCGGATGGCAAGCACGTCGTCGTGATCGGCGGCGGCGACACCGGCAGCGACTGCGTCGGCACCAGCAATCGCCACGGCGCCGTCAGCGTGACGCAGTTCGAGCTGCTGCCGATGCCGCCGGAGCAGGAGAACAAGCCGCTGGTCTGGCCCTACTGGCCGATCAAGCTGCGCACCTCGTCGAGCCACGAAGAGGGCTGCGAGCGCGAGTTCGCGATCGCGACCAAGGCGTTCGTCGGCGGCGAGGGCAAGGACAAGGGCAAGGTCAAGGCCTTGAAGGCGGTGCGCGTCGAGTGGCAGGGCGCCAAGATGGTCGAGGTCGCCGGCTCCGAGCAGACGCTGCCGGCCGATCTGGTGCTGCTCGCGATGGGCTTCGTCAGCCCGGTGGCGAGCGTGCTCGAGGCCTTCGGCGTCGAGAAGGACGCGCGCGGCAATGCGCGCGCGAGCGTCGATGCGGTCGGCGGCTACGCGACCAACGTCGACAAGGTGTTCGCCGCCGGCGACATGCGGCGCGGCCAGTCGCTCGTGGTGTGGGCGATCCGCGAGGGCCGCCAGGCGGCGCGCGCGGTCGACCTGTTCCTGATGGGCGCGAGCGACCTGCCGCGCTGAGCCGCAGCGTGCGAACGACGGCAAAGCCGCGCGCCGCCCCGTGCGCGGCGAGGGTGCGTGAGACAATCGCCCGCCCCCGTCACCCGCGACCACAACGCCACAAGAATGCCGAGTGAAACGAGCCCGACCACGCCCGATCGCCTCGGCGCCGACACGCTGATCGAGGTCGATCACGTCACCTTCGGCTATGAACCCGGCAAGACCGTTCTTCGCGACATCTCGATGCGCTTCGCGCGCGGCGAGGTCACGGCGATTCTCGGCGGCTCGGGCTGCGGCAAGACGACGGTGCTGCGGCTGATCGGCGGCGTATACCCGGCCGGGCAGGGCAGCGTGCGCGTCGACGCCCAGGCGATCGACACGCACAACGCCGAACAGCTGTTCTCGCTGCGCCGCCGCCTGGGCATGCTGTTCCAGTTCGGCGCGCTGTTCACCGACCTGTCGGTGTTCGAGAACGTCGCATTCCCGCTGCGCGAGCACACCGATCTCGACGACACGATGATCCGCGACATCGTGCTGATGAAGCTCAACGCGGTCGGCCTGCGCGGCGCGGCGCAGCTGCGCATCGCCGAGATCTCGGGCGGCATGGCGCGGCGCGTCGCACTCGCGCGTGCGATCGCGCTCGACCCCGAGATCCTGCTCTACGACGAGCCGTTCACCGGGCTGGACCCGATCGCGATGGGCGTCGCCGCGAACCTGATCCGCAAGCTCAACGACGCCACCGGCGCGACCTCGCTGGTGGTCTCGCACGACGTCCAGGAGTGCTTCGCGATCTGCGACTACGCCTACATCATGGCCGCGCCGGGCATCGTGATCGCGCACGGCCGGCCCGAGACGCTGACCGCGAGCGAGGACCCGCGCGTGCGCCAGTTCATCCGCGGCGAGCCCGACGGCCCGGTGCCGTTCCACTATCCCGCGCCGCCGCTGGCGCAGGATCTCGGCCTGCGCGCCGGCGCCTGACGGACGATGGGCTGGCTCGCATCCCTCGGCCGCGCCGTGCTCGACAGCGTGCAGGCGCTCGGGCACCAGGCGTGGTTCTTCTGGGAGCTGCTGCGCACGCTGCCCACGGCGCTGCGGCGCCCGTACTTCGCGGTCGCGCAGGTGCACGCGCTCGGCAACCTGTCGCTGCTGGTGATCGTGGCGTCGGGCCTGGCGGTCGGCTTCGTGCTCGCGCTGCAGTCGTACTACGCGCTCGTCACCTACGGTGCGGCCGATTCGGTCGGGCTGCTCGTGAACCTCTCGCTGGTGCGCGAGCTCGGCCCGGTGGTCACCGCGTTGCTGTTCGCCGGGCGCGCCGGCACCTCGCTGACGGCCGAGATCGGCCTGATGAAGGCCGGCGAGCAGCTCGCCGCGATGGAGCTGATGGCGGTCGACCCGAAGGCGCGCGTGCTGGCGCCGCGCTTCGTCGGCGGCATCGTCGCGATGCCGGTGCTCGCGCTGCTGTTCTCGGCCGTGGGCATACTGGGCGCCTACGTGGTGGGTGTGCAGATGATCGGGCTCGATGCGGGCAACTTCTGGTCCATCATGGAGAACGGTGTCGACGTCCGGCGCGATCTCGGCAACGGCATCATCAAGAGCCTCGTGTTCGGCGTGATCTGCAGCTTCGTCGCCGTCTACCAGGGCTACGAGGCCAGGGCCACACCCGAGGGCGTGGCGCGGGCGACGACGCGCACCGTGGTGATCTCGTCGCTGACCGTGCTGATCACCGATTTCCTGCTCACCGCGCTGATGTTCTCGACCCGCTGAACGGAGAAGATTCATGACGACGACCACCACTCGCCACCGGGCGAGCGCCCCATGAGCCGCAGAGGCATCGAAACACTGGTCGGCGGCTTCGTGCTGCTGGGCATCGCCGCGCTCGTGTTCCTCGCGCTGAAGGCCGCCAACCTCGGCAGCTTCAGCGGCGACGAGACCTACCCGCTGGTCGCGAGGTTCGACAACATCGGCGGCCTGAAAGTGCGCTCGCCGGTGCGCAGCGCCGGCGTGACGGTGGGCCGGGTCGAGTCGATCACGCTCGACCCGAAGAGCTTCCAGGGCGTGGTGCGGATGGACGTGAAGAAGTCGGTGCAGTTCCCGGCCGATTCGTCGGCGCGCATCCTGACCTCGGGCCTGCTCGGCGACCAGTACATCGGCGTCGAGGCCGGCGGCGACGAGAAGAACTTCGCGCCCGGCGACACGATCCGGCAGACGCAGTCGGCCGTCGTGCTCGAGAGCCTGATCAGCCAGTTCCTCTTCAACAAGGCGGCCGACGCCGGGACCTCCGCACCCGCGGCGCCGGCCTCGTCACCCACCGGAGCCAAGAAGTGAAATACCCGATCTCCATGCGCGTCGCCGCCCTGCTGACGCTGAGCCTGGCGCTGGCGCTCGGCGGCTGCGCCACGACGCGCAACCTCGTCAACGACGCCAAGGGTCCGAGCAGCCCAGGCGGGCGCCTCGACCCGTGGGAGAACTGGAACCGCAAGGTCTTCGCGTTCAACGAAGGGCTCGACGAGAAGGTCCTCAAGCCGGTCGCGACCGCCTACGCCAACGTGATGCCGCGGCTCGCGCGGCGCGGCATCGACAACTTCTTCTCCAACATCGCCGATGCGTGGTCGGCGGTCAACAACGTGCTGCAGGGCAAGCCGACGCCGGCGTTCGAAGACGTGGTGCGCGTGACCACCAACACCGTGTTCGGCTTCTTCGGCATCCTCGACATCGCCAGCGAGATCGGCATCGAGCACCACTACGAAGACTTCGGCCAGACGCTCGGCCGCTGGGGCTTCGGCGCCGGTGCCTACGTCGTGTGGCCGGTGCTCGGGCCGTCGAGCGTGCGCGATTCGATCGCGCTGCCGGCCGACCGCTATCTCGCCTCGCCGGCGCAGCTGATCAACGATGGCCGCTGGCAGTACGGCATCACGACCCTGCAGATCGTCAACACGCGCGCCAAGCTGCTCGGCGCGAGCCAGGTGATCGACGACATCGCGCTCGACAAGTACACCTTCATCCGCGATGCCTACCTGCAGCGCCGCCGCAGCCTGGTGTACGACGGCGACGCGCCGGAGCTGCCCGACGCCTCGGCGCCGGCCGGCACGCCGGCGTCCGCGGCGCCGCCGGTGGCGCCGCCCCCAGCCGCCTCGGCACCCAGGTGAACCCAGCGCGGCGCTCGGACGTTAAACCCCTGGGCGGCGCCGAATCGGTCGGCGCCGGCACACTCGCACCCTGAGCGGCGCTTCCTGCGCCGCACCGCGACAAGGAAACAAGATGCTGATCCAACGAATCGTTCCGTGGCTCGCCGCCGGCCTGCTGGCCGTCGCTGCGGCCGGTGTTCAGGCGCAGGCCGGCAAGGCGCCCGACGCGCTGATCAAGGAGGTCTCGACCGACGTGCTCGAATCGGTCAAGGCCGACAAGTCGATCAAGCAAGGCGACCTGACCAAGATCATCGCGCTGGTCGACACCAAGGTGATGCCGTACGTCGACTTCCAGCGCATGACGTCGTCGGCCGTCGGCCGCTACTGGCGCCAGGCCACGCCCGAACAGCAAAAGCGCCTGCAGGACGAGTTCAAGCTGCTGCTGGTGCGCACGTATTCGGGTGCGCTCGCGCAGGTGCAGGACCAGAGCGTCGAGCTCAAGCCGATGCGCAGCGGCGCCGACGACAAGGAAGTCGTCGTCAAGACCGAGATCAAGGGCCGCGGCGACCCGGTGCAGCTCGACTACCGCCTCGAGCAGACGCCGGGCGGCTGGAAGGTCTACGACATCAACGTGCTCGGTGTCTGGCTGGTCGAGAACTACCGCAACAGCTTCTCGCAGGAGATCTCGAGCGGCGGCATCGATGGCCTGATCGCCAAGCTGGTGGCGCGCAACAAGTCCGGCGCGAAGAGCTGAGGCGCGGGCGCCGCGCGATGCTGCTGCTCCCCACCACCGTCACGGCGCGCGAGGCGAACGACACGCGCCGGCTGCTGCTGCAGGCGCTGCAGGGCGAGCCGGCGGCGGGCGTGGTGATCGACGCATCGAGTCTCGCCCACTTCGACTCGTCGGCGCTCGCGGTGCTGATCGAATGCCAGCGTGCGGCCGAGGGCTGGGGCAAGCCGTTCGCGCTGCGCGGCGCGCCGCCCAAGCTGGTGGCGCTGGCGCGGCTGTACGGCGTCGACACACTGCTGCCGGCCGCGGCCTGAACGGCTCGCGGGCTGACGTCGGAACGCTAGACATCATGGTCGCCGCAACTCCCCTGCGAGGGGGCCGGTCTCCGACACCGTAGGTTGCACGCTGAAGCGTGCGGAGCTACATGCCGGAACTGGCGTCCTCGACAACGAAAGGAGACCGGCCATGGAAGAGCGTAGCAAGGTTCACGTCGGCATGGATGTCCACAAGGACAGCATCAGCGTCGGCGAGGCAGTTCCGGGACGCGGGCCCGGTCGT
>DATMIN010000518.1:0-11147 GCA_035554275.1 Burkholderiaceae bacterium | reverse complement strand
CCCGCCGGCCTTCATCCAGGAGCTGCTCTCGCGTGTCGACATCGTCGACATCGTCGGCCGCCACGTCGCGCTGAAGAAGGGCGGCGCGAACCTGATGGGCCTGTGCCCGTTCCACGCCGAGAAGTCGCCGAGCTTCTCGGTGAGCCCGGCCAAGCAGTTCTATCACTGCTTCGGCTGCGGCGTCAGCGGCGACGCGATCCGCTTCCTCACCGAGTACAGCGGCATGAGCTTCGTCGACGCGGTGCGCGACCTGGCGCAGCAGACTGGCCTCGCCGTGCCCGAGGACGACGTGTCGCCGGCCGAGCGCGAGCAGGCCGCGGCCCACAAGCAGCGCCGCGCGACGCTGAGCGAGACGCTCGCGCGTGCCGCCGACGCCTACCGCAAGCAGCTGCGCCAGAGCCCGCGCGCGATCGACTACCTGAAGGGCCGCGGCCTGAGCGGCGAGATCGCCGCGCAGTTCGGCCTCGGCTACGCGCCCGACGGCTGGCGCAACCTCGCCAGCGTGTTCCCGAGCTACGACGATCCGCTGCTCGAGGAAAGCGGGCTCGTGATTGCGAAGGATGCGGAAGACGCGGGAGCGGCGAGCGGGCCGAGCGCCGGGCCGCCATGGGCCACGCAGGGGCCCACTTCGTGGACCTCGGCCGGCCCGCATCCCCTCGGGGGATCGGCCGACGTACCCGGCGGCCGAGGGGCTCCATCCCGGCGTTATGACCGCTTCCGCGACCGCATCATGTTCCCGATCCGCTCGGTGCAGGGCGACGTGATCGGCTTCGGCGGCCGCGTGCTCGACCGCGGCGAGCCGAAGTACCTGAACTCGCCCGAGACGCCGGTGTTCAGCAAGGGCCGCGAACTGTACGGCCTGTTCGAGGGCCGCGCCGCGCTGCGCCAGCGCGGCTACGCGCTCGTCGTCGAGGGCTACATGGACGTGGTGGCGCTGGCCCAATCGGGCTTCGGCAACGCGGTGGCCACGCTCGGCACCGCGTGCACGCCAGAGCACCTGCACAAGCTGTTCCGCTTCACCGACTCGGTGGTGTTCAGCTTCGACGGCGACAAGGCCGGCCGCCGCGCCGCGGCGCGCGCGCTCGAGGCGGCGCTGCCGCACGCGAGCGACACGCGCACGATCCGCTTCCTGTTCCTGCCCGCCGAGCACGACCCCGATTCGTACGTGCGCGAGTTCGGCCCGGCCGGGTTCGAGATCTGCGTCGCGCAGGCGGTGCCGCTGTCGCGCCAGCTGATCGAGCAGGCCGGTGACGGCTGCGATCTCGGCACCGCCGAGGGCCGCGCGCATCTGCTCGCGAACGCGCGGCCGCTGTGGTCGGCGCTGCCCGACGGCACCCTGAAGCGCCAGCTGCTCGCCGAGCTCGCGGCCGCGGCACGCGACGATGTCGACCAGCTGCTGCGCCAATGGGGCCAGCCGCCCGCGCTGTCGAGCGCGCCGCGCCCCGGCGCCCCCGCGCGGCGGCCGCCGACGCGGCGCGCCGGCGCGCTGAGCAAGGGCATGGCCGGGCTGCTCGACCGCGCGGTGTGGCTGCTGCTGCAGCGCAGCGACCTGTGGCCGGCGCTCGACGGCGAATCGCACGACCTGCTCGCGCAGCAGGCCGCGCCCTACGACCTGCTGTTCGGCTGCATCGAGCGCCAGCTGCTCGAGCACGGCACGCTGTCGCCGGGCGCGCTGCTCGAGGCGCTGCGCTTTGAAGCCGCCGAGCTGCCGGCCGGCGCGACGACGGTCGAGCGGATCGCGCGCCTGCACCTGAGCGACCCCGACGTCGATTTCGCGCGCGAGCTCGAGCTGGTGCTCGACGGCGTGCGCCTGCGCGCGGTGCGCGACGAGCTCGATCTGATCGCCGAAGCCGGGCTCGTCTCGCCCGATTCGCAGCAGCGCTTCAAGCAGCTGAACGCCGAACTGGCGCGGCTGAAGAGCCACCTCGCGAAGCAGCAAAGCACGGTCGACTGAGCGGTCTTCACCGCGGCCGCAAGCGCTGCAGCGCGCTGCGCCGGGTATAATCCTCGGCTGAGTTCAGCGCGGCAAGTGTGACAGCAGCACCTCCGGGCCCCGGCCACCCTCTGATACAGGGTTCCCCTCGCGGGTCACAGGCCACCCTTTTCCGCAAGGGCTGCATCCCCAAATGATCACCCGAGCTTGCCCGCTCGATATCGACAGCACCGGCGGCCGCTATGGCCGGCCGGCCGTTCGAGCCCTGACCCGACAGGCCCGGTGCCGCACCGGACACGCGGCACCGTCATCGCGGTGCCGCATCCGTGCTGCGCCGGCCAGACACACCCGAGGATCCGCATGACCGCGAAGAAGACCGCCCCGGCCGCGAAGGCCGCCCCCGTGACCCACCCGAAGACGGCCGAGTCGAAGACCGCCAAGCCCGCCGTCGCCGCCAGGCCGGCGAAGGCTGCCGACGCGGCCAAAGCGACGGCCAAGCCGGCCAAGCCGGTCGCGAAGGTCGAGGCTGCGAGCGCCAAGGGCGCCCGCAAGGGCAAGGTCGACGAGAAGGCGCCGAAGGCCGACGACGTCGACCTGTCCGACCTCGAGTCCGAACTGGAAGGCGAGCCCGAAGTCGAGGTCGTCGCCGACGAGGCCAAGGCCAAGGCCAAGCCGCTGCGGATGAAGGTCTCGCGCGCCAAGGAGCGCGCGTTGATGCGCGAGTTCGGCCTCGAAGAGACCGCGCTGACCGAAGAGGAAGCGACCAAGCGCCGCCAGGAGCTGAAGACGCTCATCAAGATGGGCAAGACGCGTGGGTTCCTGACGCACCAGGAGATCAACGACCACCTGCCCGAGAAGCTCGTCAACGACGAAATCCTCGAGGCCATCGTCTCGATGCTCAACGACATGGGCATCGCGGTCTACGAGCAGGCACCCGACGCGGCGACGCTGCTGATCGCCGGCGGCGGCACCACCACCGCGACCGAGGAAGAGGCCGAGGAGGCCGCCGAAGCGGCGCTGTCGACCGTCGACTCCGAGTTCGGCCGCACGACCGACCCGGTGCGCATGTACATGCGCGAGATGGGCACGGTCGAGCTGCTGACGCGTGAAGGCGAGATCGAGATCGCCAAGCGCATCGAAGGCGGCCTGCAGGCGATGATGTACGCGATCAGCGCGTCGCCGACGACGATTGCCGAGATCCTCAGCTACGCCGACCGCATCGGCTCGGGCGACATGAAGATCTCCGAGGCCGTCGACGGCTTCGTCTCCGAAGACGAGGCCGACGACTACGTGGCCGAGGAAGACGTCGACTTCTTCGACGAGGAAGACGACGACGACGGCCAGGGCGGCAGCAAGGCGCTGACCAAGAAGCTCGAGGAGCTGAAGGTCTCGGCGCTGGCCAAGTTCGCGAACCTGCGCATCAACTTCGACAAGATGCGCAAGGCCTTCGAGAAGGACGGCTACCAGTCGCCCTCGTACAACAAGGCGCAGCAGGCGATCAGCGCCGAGCTGATGACGATCCGCTTCACCGTCAAGACGATCGAGAAGCTGTGCGGCATCCTGCGTTCGCAGGTCGACGACGTGCGCCGCTACGAGCGCGAGCTGCGCAAGATCATGGTCGACAAGTGCGGCATGCCGCAGGACTATTTCGTCAAGCACTTCCCGCCGAACATCCTGAACCTGAAGTGGGCCGAGAAGGAAGCGGCCGCGGGCAAGTCGTACAGCGTGATCCTCGCGCGCAACCTGCCGCCGGTGCAGGAACTGCAGAAGAAGCTGACCGACCAGCAGGCCAAGGCCGTGGTGCCGCTCGAAGACCTGAAGCGCATCAACAAGCGCATGAACGAGGGCGAGAAGGCGAGCCGCGACGCGAAGAAGGAAATGATCGAGGCGAATCTGCGCCTGGTCATTTCGATCGCGAAGAAGTACACCAACCGCGGCCTGCAGTTCCTCGACCTGATCCAGGAAGGCAACATCGGCCTGATGAAGGCGGTCGACAAGTTCGAATACCGGCGCGGCTACAAGTTCTCGACCTACGCCACGTGGTGGATCCGCCAGGCGATCACGAGGAGCATCGCCGACCAGGCGCGCACGATCCGCATCCCGGTGCACATGATCGAGACGATCAACAAGATGAACCGGCTGAGCCGCCAGCACCTGCAGGAATTCGGCTTCGAGCCCGACGCGCCGACGCTGGCCGAGAAGATGGAGATCCCGGAAGACAAGATCCGCAAGATCATGAAGATCGCCAAGGAGCCGATCTCGATGGAGACGCCGATCGGCGACGACGACGATTCGCACCTGGGCGACTTCATCGAGGACACCAACAACACCGCGCCGATCGAGGCCGCGATGCAGGCCGGCCTGCGCGACGTGGTGAAGGACATCCTCGACTCGCTGACGCCGCGCGAGGCCAAGGTGTTGCGGATGCGCTTCGGCATCGAGATGAGCACCGACCACACGCTGGAAGAAGTCGGCAAGCAGTTCGACGTGACGCGCGAGCGCATCCGTCAGATCGAGGCCAAGGCGATCCGCAAGCTCAAGCACCCGAGCCGCTCAGACAAGCTGCGCACCTACCTCGACACGCTCTGATCCCCACTCGGTGGGACGCGAGCCCCGTGCCTGGCACGGGGCTTTTTTTCGCCCGCCACGCGCGCTATAAACTCCGCCGGATGGTGTTCCTCGCCCGCACCCCGAAGTGACCAAGCTCGTCGAGCGCACCGTGCTGTTCGCCGACCTGCGCGGCAGCACCTCGATGTACGAGACGCTCGGCAACAGCGACGCGACCGCCGTCGTCACGCAAAGCGTGGCGCTGCTCGCGCACATCGTCGGCTCGCACGAAGGCCGCGTGATCAAGACGCTCGGCGACGGGCTGATGGCGATGTTCCCGGTGCCCGGCCCGGCGGTGGCCGCAGCCGACGAGATGCACGAGTCGATGGAGCGCATCGTCACGCCACCGCCCAAGCGCGGCGCCGCGCGCGCCCGCACCGTGCCGCTGAAGCTGCAGATCGGCATGGCCTGCGGCGAGGTCGTCGAGGTCGCGGGCGACGTGTTCGGCGATGCGGTCAACGTCGCGGCCCGGCTGCTCGACCACGCCGGCGACAACGAAACGCTCGTCACCGCGAAGGTGCTCGCCGGGCTGCCGGGCATCGAGCAGTCGCGCTTTCGCAGCCTCGACAAGATGCAGCTGCGCGGCCGGGTCGAGCCGGTGCACGTGCACCTGCTCGAGGCGGTGCGGCGCTTCGGCGACACCGCCGTCACCGCGTTCGGCGAGTTCCCGCCGGTCGAGAACGCCGAGCCCGAGGCGATCCGCCTGGTCTGGATGGACCGCAACCGCATCTACGCCGGCGCCAGCCTGCCGGTGGTGCTCGGGCGCAGCCCGCAGGCCACCTACATCATCGACGACACCCGCGTGTCGCGCTCGCACGCGCGCATCGACTGGCACGGCGGCACCTTCCAGATCACCGACCTCAGCTACAACGGCACCTACGTGCGCTTCGATCACGACCCCGAGATCGTCAGCCTGCGGCGCGGCACCTGCACGCTGCACGGCAGCGGCACGATCGGCCTGGGCACGCAGCCCACCGACGCGCTGACCCCGAGCGTGCGCTTCGAGGTGCTGAAGTTCGCCGAGACACAGCCGCAACGCGGCTGAGCGGGCCGCGGCCATTCGGCCGGCGTGCTCGATAATCGCGCGCTCCCCGCGCCCCCATGCCCTTTGCCGCCGAACCCCCGCACCAGCACGGCCAGCCGTCGACCACGGCCGTCGTGCTGTGCAACCTCGGCACGCCCGATGCGCCGACCCCCGCCGCGGTGCGGCGCTACCTCGCCGAATTCCTGAGCGATCGGCGCGTCGTCGAGATCCCGCGCGCGCTGTGGTGGCTGATCCTGCACGGCGTGATCCTGCGCACCCGGCCGGCGCAGTCGGCGCAGAAGTACGCAAAGATCTGGACCGCGAACGGCTCGCCGCTGAAGGTCTGGACCGAGAAGCAGGCGACGCTGCTGCGCGGCTACCTCGGCCAGCGCGGTCACGCCGTCGAGGTGCGCTACGCGATGCGCTACGGCGCGCCGTCGATCGCGTCGGTGCTCGACGAACTGAAGGCCAAGGGCGCGACGCGCGTGCTGGTGCTGCCGCTGTACCCGCAGTATTCGGCGACGACGACCGCCAGCGTCAGCGACGCCGTCTGCCGCTGGGCGCAGAACGTGCGCAGCCTGCCCGAGCTGCGCTTCGTCAACCGCTACCACGACGACCCGGGCTACATCGGCGCGCTCGCCAAGCGCGTCGAAGACCACTGGATGGCGCACGGCCGGCCCGACAAGTTCGTGCTCAGCTTCCACGGCGTGCCGCGGCGCACGCTCACGCTCGGCGACGCCTACCACTGCGAATGCCAGAAGACCGCGCGGCTGCTGCGCGAGCGGCTCGAACTCGGCGCCGACGAGCTGCTCGTCACGTTCCAGAGCCGCCTCGGCCGCGCCGAGTGGCTGCAGCCCTACACCGAGCCGACGCTCGTCGCGCTGGCCAAGCAAGGCGTCGCGCGCGTCGACGTGATGTGCCCGGGCTTCACGTCGGATTGCCTCGAGACGCTCGAGGAGATCGACATCGCGGCGCGCGCCGCGTTCCTGAACGCGGGCGGCCGGGAGTTCCACTACCTGCCGTGCCTGAACGACCAGCACGAATGGATGGCGGCGCTCGCCGCGGTCGCGATCCAGCACCTGCAGGGCTGGCCGACGCTGCAGCGCGCCGACCCGGCCGCGCTCGAGGCGCAGCGCCAGCGGGCATTGGCCGCCGGCGCCGAACGCTAGCGCCGGAACTAGCCCCGCGCCGCCAGCGCCTCGCGGCGCACGTGCAGAAGTTTCAACACGCGCGGCAGCACCAGCACCGCGATCACGACGATCAGCAGGCCGAGCGACATCGGCCGCTCGACGAACACGCGCCAGTTGCCCTCGCCGATCGACATCGCGTTGCGCATCTGCGCCTCGGCGAGCGGGCCGAGGATCATGCCGACCACCACCGGCGCGGTCGGGAAGTCGTAGCGCCGCATCACCACGCCGAGCAGGCCGATCGCGTACAGCAGCACCAGATCGAACGCCGACTGGCGCATGCCGTACACGCCGACCGTCGCGAAGATCAGGATGCCGGCGTACAGGTACGACTTCGGGATCTTCAGCAGCTTGACCCACAGCCCGATCAGCGGCAGGTTCAGGATCAGCAGCATCACGTTGCCGACGTACAGCGACGCGATCAGCGCCCACACCAGGGCCGAGTTCTTCTCGAACAGCTGCGGGCCCGGCTGGATGCCGTAGTTCTGGAACGCGCCGAGCAGGATCGCGGTGGTGTTCGAGGTCGGAATGCCGAGCGTCAGCAGCGGGATCAGCGTCGCGGTGATCGCCGCGTTGTTCGCCGCCTCGGGGCCGGCCACGCCCTCGATCGCGCCGACGGTGCCGAACTCTTCCTTGTGCTTCGACAGCTTCTTCTCGGTGGCGTAGCTCAGGAAGGTCGGGATCTCACTGCCACCGGCCGGGATGCAGCCGAACGGGATGCCGATTGCGGTCGCGCGCAGCCAGGCCGGCCACGAACGCTTCCACTCAAGCACGGTCATGTGGACCTTGCTCATCTTGTTCTGCGTCTCGACCGTCTTGCCCTCGTACAACACGTTGTAGAGCGCCTCGCTGACCGCGAACAGGCCGACCGCGATCAGCACCACCTCGAGCCCGTCGAGCAGCTCGGGCACACCCGCGGTGTAGCGCGCCTGGCCGGTGATCTGGTCGATGCCGACCAGCCCCATCGCCAGCCCGATGAACAGCGCGGTCAGGCCGCGCAGCGTGCTCTTGCCGAGCACCGCACTGACGGTGCAGAACGCCAGCACCATCAGCATGAAGTATTCAGGCGGCCCGAGGCGCACCGCGTAGGTCGCGACCACCGGCGCGAAGAACGTGACCAGCACCGTCGCGATCGTGCCGGCCACGAACGAGCCGATCGCCGAGGTGGCCAGCGCCGCACCGGCGCGGCCGCTCTTGGCCATCTTGTTGCCCTCCATCGCGGTGACCATCGAGCCCGATTCGCCCGGCGTGTTGAGCAGGATCGAGGTCGTCGAGCCGCCGTACATCGCGCCGTAGTAGATGCCGGCGAAGAAGATCATCGACGCGGTCGGGTCGACCTTCAGCGTGATCGGCAGCAGCATCGCCACCGCGGTCGCTGGGCCGATGCCGGGCAGCACACCGACCGCCGTGCCGATCGTGCAGCCGAGCAGGCACCACAGCAGATTGATCGGCGTGCCGGCGGTGAGGAAGCCCTGCAGCAGCTGGTTCAGGATGTCCATGTCAGAGCCACCCGGTTGCCGTCAGCCCGGGCAGGTTGATCGCCAAGAGCTGCGTAAACATCCAATAGACCGGCGCGGCGATCGCGATGCCGATCGCGAAGTCGACCAGCCACGCCTTCACGCCGAGATCGAGCCGCCCCTCGGCCGACGTGAAGCCGCGCACCGCGAGCACGAAGCACAGCGCGCAGCTCAGGATGAAACCGATCGTCGTGATCAGCGCCGCGTTCAGCAAGATGCCCGCCGAGACCCACGCGAAGCCCGGCCAGTGACCGTTCGCCGCACCCGACGCCTCCTCCATCTCGCGGTAGCCGCCGCTGCGCGCTTCGTAGACGAGGAACGCGCCGCACAGCAGCAGCGCAATGCCGACGACCCACGGCAGGAAGTTCGGGCCGACGCCGGCATAGCCCGCGTCCGACTTGATCGACCAAGCGCCGACGACGAACACGATGCCGGCGATGAACACCCCGGCGCCCACGCCACTCTGCGTGACGCGCGCGCCCCGGCCGGCGGTGTCGCTCACCTCAGATCATCCCGGACTTGGCCATCACCGCGCGCAGGCTCGCGAACTCGTCGTCGACGAACTTCTCGAACTCGGCGCCGGTCAGCAGCGCCGGCGTCCAGCCGTTCTTCTCGAGCGACTCGGCCCACGCCTTGGTCTTGGTCGCCTTCACGATCATGTCGATCAGGCTCTTGCGCTGCTCGGGCGTGATGCCGGGCGCGCCGTACACGCCGCGCCAGTTGCCGATCACGACGTTGATGCCCTGCTCCTTCAGCGTCGGCACGTCGAGGCCCTTGATGCGGGTGTCGGAGGTGACCGCGATCGCGCGCATCTTGCCGGTGGTGATGTATTCGGCGAACTCGCTGTAGCCGCTGCCGCCGACGCTGACGTTGCCGCCGAGGATCGCCGCGGTCGCCTCGCCGCCGCCGCGGAACGCGACGTAGTTGATCTTGGCCGGGTCGACGCCGACCTCGCGCGCGATCATCGCCGCGGCGATGTGCTCGGTGGAGCCGCGCGAGCCGCCGCCCCACTTGACGCTGCCCGGATCCTTCTTCATCTGCTCGACCACGTCCTTCATGGTCTTGAACTTCGAATCGGTGGGCAGCACGAACACGTTGTATTCGCTGGTGATGCGCGCCAGCGGCGTGGCCTGCGACAGCGACACTGGCGGCTTGCCGGTGATGATGCCGCCGAGCATCACGGCGCCCATCGTCATCAGCGCGTTCGGGTCGCCCTTGCTGGCGTTGACGAACTGCGCCAGGCCGATCGCGCCGGCGGCGCCGCCCTTGTTGTCGTAGCTGACCGACGCGGCCGCGCCGGAATCCTGCAGCGCCTTGCCGATCGCGCGGCCGGTGGTGTCCCAGCCGCCACCGGGGTTGGCCGGGATCATCATCTTCAGGTTCGCACCGGCGGCCATTGCCGGCAGCGGCAAGGCGCCGGCAGCGGCCAGCGCGGCAAGCGATTTCAGAAAGGTGTCGCGACGCATGCAAGTCTCCTTCGATTCGGTTCTCGAATGTCCAGGGTTGATGTTCGCCCATCAGGCTGTCGAACGGCTGTCGTCCGGGCTAGGGGAAACGCGGAGCCGACGAACGCGTTGCGCAGCCGGGCGGCGCTGCTACCGTTGCGGCCGTGAAGCTGCTACTGGTCGAGGACAACGAGGCGATGCGTACGACGCTGCAGCGCAGCTTCGAGCGCCGCGGCGTGCGCGTCGTCGCCTGCGGCGACGGGCTGCGCGCGCTCGACCGTTGGCGCGCCAGCGTGCCCGACGTGGTGCTGCTCGACCTGAGCCTGCCCGGCCGCGACGGCCTGCAGGTGCTGGCCGATGCGCGTGCCGAGGGCCTGACCACGCCGGTGCTGATCCTGACGGCGCGCGGCACGGTCGGCGACCGCATCCTCGGCCTGAACAGCGGCGCCGACGACTACCTGCCGAAGCCGTTCGACCTCGACGAGCTCGAGGCCCGCGTGCGCGCGCTCGCGCGGCGCTCGTCGGCAGCAGCCGAGACGTCGGCCGCGAACGGCGCCGAGTTCGGCGGCCTGCGCTGCGATGCCGGCAGCGGCGCGATCTACAGCCGCGGCGAGGCGCTCGACCTCGCGCCGCGCGAGGCCGCGCTGCTGCGCGCGCTGCTCGCCCGGCCCGGCCACGCGGTGGCGAAGGAGCGGCTCGTCGAGCTGGTGTTTCCCGGTGAGGCGGCGGTGAACGCCGAGGCCGTCGAGGTCGTCGCCTACCGGCTGCGCAAGAAGCTCGTCGACACCGAGGTGCAGCTCGTCACGCTGCGCGGTCTGGGGTATCTGCTGAAGGCGCCCGGTTGAACGCCTGGCAACGGCTGTCGCTGCGCGGGCGGCTGCTGCTCGGCATCCTCGTGCCGGTGGTGTGCGTCGTGCTCGTCAACACCGTCAGCCTGTACCGCCAGGCGCTGCGCTCGGCCGACACCGCCTACGACCGCACGCTGCTCGCGTCGGCGAAGTCGATCGTCGAGGAGCTCGAGATTGCCGGCGTTGGCGCGGCGGCGCACCTCGTCGCGACCGTGCCGTACGCGGCGCTCGAGCCGTTCGAGGCCGACAACCGCAGCCGCATGTTCTATCGCGTCAGCGGATTCAAAGGCGAGATGGTCTCGGGCTTCGAGGACTTCCCGGCCTGGCACGGCAAGCTGCCCGACCGCGGCCCGTACGCCGCGCTGGTCGACTTCTACGACGACCGCTACCGCGGCGAGCCGGTGCGCGTGGCGGTGCTGCTGCAGCCGGTGGCCGGCGTCGACGGCCGCGGCATGGCGACGATCCAGGTCGCCGAGACGCTCGAGCTGCGCCAGACGCTGGCGCGCCAGATCCTGATCGACACGCTGTGGCGCCAGGCCGCGCTGGTGGCGCTGATCGCCGGCGTGGTGCTGCTCGTCGTGCAGCG
>DATMIN010000517.1:0-2421 GCA_035554275.1 Burkholderiaceae bacterium | reverse complement strand
GAGCGCCGACTGTTCGTCGTCGAAGACCCGCGCCGGGCCGGTGATCACCGGATTTTTCAATCCGGTGATCTTCGCAACGCAGCCTTCGGGCGACAGGTTGCCTTTGAGGATCGCGAGGTGGCCGTGGTCGTACATCGGCTTGTCGATCGCGCGGATCACGTCCTGGTCGGCGCGGGGTGCGTCGGCCACGTCGGCGAGATTCTCCGCCACCGTCTTGCCGGTGATCGTGATGCAGTCGCCGTGCAGCAGGCCGGCCGCGAGCAGCGTCTTCATCACCTGCGGGATGCCGCCGGCGCGGTGCAGATCGACCGCGAGGTACTTGCCGGAGGGCTTCAGGTCGCAGAGCACCGGCACCTTCTGCCGCACGCGCTCGAAGTCGTCGATCGTCCACTCGACCTGCGCGGCGTGCGCGATCGCGAGGAAGTGCAGCACCGCGTTGGTCGAGCCGCCGGTGGCCATGATCACCGCGACGGCGTTCTCGATGCTCTTGCGCGTGACGATATCGCGCGGCTTCAGGTCGTTTTTCACCGCCTCGACCAGCACGCGCGCCGCCTCGGTGGCGTGCGCGACGATCTCGTCGTGCACGTTGGCCATCGTGCTCGAGAACGGCAGGCTCATGCCGAGCGCCTCGAACGACGAGCTCATCGTGTTCGCGGTGTACATGCCGCCGCACGAGCCGGAACCCGGGATCGCGCGGCGCTCGATCTGGCAGAAGTCTTCCTCGCTCATCTTGCCGGCGCTGAACTGGCCGACGGCCTCGAACACGCTGACGATGTTCAGGTCCTGCCCCTGGTAGCGGCCGGGCAGGATCGTGCCGCCGTAGACGTAGATCGCCGGCACGTTGGCGCGCAGCATGCCCATCATGCCGCCCGGCATGTTCTTGTCGCAGCCGCCGACGACGAGCACGCCGTCCATCCACTGGCCGCCGACGCAGGTCTCGATGCAGTCGGCGATGACCTCGCGCGAGACCAGGCTGTACTTCATGCCCTCGGTGCCCATCGCCATGCCGTCGCTGATCGTCGGCGTGCCGAAGATCTGCGCATTGCCGCCGGCGGCCTCGATGCCGGCCACGGCCGCGTCGGCGAGCTTCTGCAGCCCCGAGTTGCACGGCGTGATCGTCGAGTGGCCGTTGGCGACGCCGATCATCGGCTTGCGAAAGTCGCCTTCCTCGTAGCCCATCGCGTAGTACATCGAGCGGTTCGGCGCGCGCGCCACGCCTTCGGTGATGTTCGCGGAACGGCGGTTGATCTTCATCGGGTGTCTCCTTCGGGGCGCACAGTATCGGACCGGCAGCGGGCGTCGTCCAATGGATATCAGCATGCCGATTGATATGCTCGGCGAATGAACGACGCACCCGACACCGGCATCGATCTGCGCCAGTGGCGCCAGTTCATCGCGCTCGCGCAGACGCTGCACTTCGGCCGCGCCGCCGAGCGGCTGCACATCACGCAGCCGCCGCTGACGCAGGCGATCCAGCAGCTCGAGCGGCGCCTTGGCACGACACTCTTCGAGCGGACCCGGCGCAGCGTCGCGCTGACGCCGGCCGGCGCGGCGCTGGTCGAGCCGGTGCGCCGCTTGCTCGAGCAGGCCGCGGCGTTGCAGGCGTCGCATGCGCGCGGCGCCGCCGCGGGCGAGGCCGGCCGGGTGCGCGTCGGCTTCGTCTCGACCGTCGGTTTCGGGCCGCTGCCGGCGTGGGTGCGCGCGTTCCGCGAGCGCCATCCGGCGATTGCGGTCGAGCTGATCGAAGCGACCAGCGACGTGCAGCTGCGCGCGTTCGAGCGCGGCGAGATCGATGTCGGCTTCACGCTGCACGCGCCCGGCGCCGAGCCGGCCGCGGCGCCGCTGCGGCTGCAGCGCCTGTCGCTCGGCGTCGAGCCGCTGGTGCTGGCGCTGCCCGACACCGCCGCGTGGGCCAGGCCGCGGCGCCTGCGCGCGGCCGAGGTGCTGGCCGAGCCGCTGGTGATCTTCCCGCGGCCGGCGACGCCGTCGCTGTACGACGCGGTGATCGCGTTCTATCACCGGCACGGCGCGACGCCCGCGATCGCACAGCACGCGACGCAGATGCAGACGATCGTCAACCTCGTGTCGGCGGGCCTGGGCCTGGCGCTCGTGCCCGAGGCGGTGACGCAATTGCAGCGGCCGGGCGTCGTCTATCGGCCGCTGCCGGCGGCGCTGGCGGCCGGCGCGCCGCGCGGCGAGACCAGCCTGCTGTGGCCGGCGCGCGCCGAGCCGGCGGCCGAGCGCTTCGTCGAGTTCGTGCGCCGCTTGCCGGGCGGGCGTGTCGGTTATCGTTGAACTTGCCTGTTCCTGCGCGCCTGTCCTCGATGCTTCATTACCCGCAGTTCAACCCGATCGCGCTGCAGATCGGCCCGATCGCGATCCACTGGTACGGCCTGACCTACCTCGTCGCGTTCGGCCTGT
>DATMIN010000516.1:0-7151 GCA_035554275.1 Burkholderiaceae bacterium | reverse complement strand
GTAGTCGACGTGGAACGCGAGCGCGACCACGGCCGGGTCGGCCTTCAGGCGCGAGAACCAGCGGTCGGCCGGCGGGCAGGAGTTGCAGCCCTCGGACGTGTACAGCTCGACCACCGCCGGCGCGAGCGCGGCGCTGCGCGCGCTGCAGCTCGGCGCGGCCAGCGCCTCGATCGGGCCGAGCATGGCGGGCAGCAGCATCGCGCCGGCGAGGGCGGCGCTGAGTCGGCGCATCGAGGTCATCGCGTTCTCCGGAAAACGAGTCGCTGGGTCGTGGCCACGCCGCGATTCTTACGCGCTGCGTGCGCGCCGTGTGCCGTGCCACACTGCGCCGCCGTTGCCGACCGAACCGACCATGCCTGATCCCACCGCACCCTTCGTCGCCGTCATCGGCGGCGGCCCGGCCGGCCTGATGGCGGCCGAGGTGCTGGTCGCCGGCGGCGCGCGCGTCGATCTGTTCGACGCGATGCCGTCGGTCGGCCGCAAGTTCCTGCTCGCCGGCAAGGGCGGCCTGAACCTGACGCACGGCGAAGCGTTCGACACCTTTGTCACGCGCTACGCCGCGGGCCGCGAAGCGCTCGAGCCGTGGCTCGCCGCATTCGACCCGGCCGCGCTGCGCGCGTGGGCACGCGGCCTCGGCATCGAGACCTTCGTCGGCAGCTCGGGCCGCGTCTTTCCGGTCGACCTGAAGGCGGCGCCGCTGCTGCGCGCGTGGCTGCATCGGCTGCGCGGCGCGGGTGTCGCGTTCCACATGCGGCATCGCTGGACCGGCTGGCATGCGGACGACGGCGCGTGGCAGTTCGATGGCCCGCACGGCGAGGTCACGCTGCGCGCCGACGCCGTCGTGCTCGCGCTCGGCGGCGGCAGTTGGGCGCGGCTCGGTTCCGATGGCGCGTGGCTGCCGCGGCTGGCCGCGCGCGGCGTGCCGGTCGCGCCGCTGCGGCCGTCGAATTGCGGCTTCGATGTCGCGCGTGAGGGCGAGGGCGGTGCGCTGCTGCCGGGCTGGAGCGATCATTTCCGCGAGCGCTTCGCCGGCCACCCGCTGAAGAACGTCGCGTTGTCGATGGTCGGGAGCGACGGCCGCGCGTTCGCACAGGCGGGCGAGTTCGTCGTCACCGCGGGCGGCGTCGAGGGCAGCCTCGTCTACGCCTTGTCGGGCCCGGCGCGCGACACGATCGCCGCCGCCGGCCGCGCGGTCGTGACGATCGATCTGCTGCCGGCGCAGACGCTCGAGGCGGTCGCGAGCGAAGTCGCGCGGCCGCGCGGCGCGCGGTCGCTGTCAACGCACCTGAAGAGCCGCCTCGGCCTGCACGGCGTGAAGGCCGGCCTGCTGCATGAGTTGCTCCGCGCCGAAGCGCGCGCCGATCCGGCGCGCCTCGCCGCGGCGATCAAGGCGCTGCCGCTGACGCTCGCGGCGCCGCGCCCGCTCGACGAGGCCATCAGCAGCGCCGGCGGCGTGCGCTTCGACGCGCTCGACGAGCGTCTGATGCTGCGCGCGCTGCCCGGCGTGTTCTGCGCCGGCGAGATGCTCGATTGGGAAGCGCCGACCGGCGGCTACCTGCTGAGCGCGTGCTTCGCGAGCGGTGCGGCCGCGGCGCGCGGGGTGCTCGCGTTCGTCGCGCGCTGAGTGGCGGGCGCGGGCGACGCGCGCCGACGGACGTTTCCTACGAGCGTGTCGGTCGGCGCGCACAGCGATCGCGCCGCCGTCCGACGCGTGGCGCCGCGGGGCCGACCCTAGAGTGCAGATACACGACTCCAACGAGAGGACGAGACATGAACACGATCCACACCACCGACACGATGGGTTCGCGCCGACTGGCGCGCCTGTGCGTGGCCGCCGCGATGCTTGGCCTCTCCGCTGGCGCCTCGATGGCAGCAGCGCCCGATGGCGGCGATGCGAAGGCGCGCTACGAGCAGGAGCGTGCGCGCTGCCTGTCGGGCACGTCCGGCCAGGCGCAGGAAACCTGCCTGAAGGAAGCCGGCGCCGCGCTCGACAGCGCGCGCAAGGGTCAGCTCAACGACGGCGGCACCAACTACCGCGAGAACGCGAAGGAACGCTGCGACGTGCTCAGCGGCGACGAGCGCCGCGACTGTCTCGCGCGCGCCAAGAACGCGCCGCCGATGGTGCGCAGCGTCGAGAGTTGCCAGACGCTCGCCGGCGAGGCCGCGCGCGAATGCGTCGCGCGCATCAAGGGCCGCGCGACGATCGAGAGCGGCAGCGTGAAGGGCGGCGGCGTGCTGCGCGAGACGGTGACGCGCGACACCGTGGTGCGCCAGGTGACGCCGACCGAGCCAGCCGCGTCGGCCCCGTGAGGTTGCTGCCAACCCGATGATCTGATCGTCATGATCCGTGCGCCGCCGAGAGGCGGCGCGCGTCGTTGCGCTTACAGTGCGGCGATGCAGGCCCTGAGCGTCCACGCCGGTGCACGCGCGATGCGTGCGTTGCGGCGCCACGGCCTGCAGGCCGAGCACGTGCGCGCGATCCCGGCCGCCGCGGGCGGGCCGAAGGGTCTGGCGCTGAACCCGCTCGACCAGTACCTGTTCGGCGAATGGCTCGCGCCGGCGACGCGCCCGATCCATCTGCTCGGCGCCTCGATCGGCGCGTGGCGGATGGCGGCCGCGTGTCTCGACGATCCGGCGCGCGCGCTCGCGCGCATGGCCGACGACTACATCCAGCAGCGCTACGACCACGCGCCCGGCAAGCCGCCATCGTCGGCGCACGTGAGCGAGGTGTTCGGCGCGAACCTGATCGAGCGCTTCCACGCGCGCTCGGCCGAGCTGCTGCACAACCGGCGCTTTCGCCTGCACGTGTTCACGAGCCGCGGGCGGCGCCTGCTGCGGCGGCACGGCCGCGCGCTGTCGTCGCTGAGCACGCCGCTCGGTCATGCGGGCGCGTTCGCGGCCAACGCGCTGCACCGGCGCGCGATGGGCGGATGGTGGGAGCGCGTGGTGTTCTCGGACCCGCGCGAGCCGCTGCCGATCCCGCTGCACGACTACCGCACGCGCACCGCGGTCTTGAGCGACGCGAATCTTGCGCCGAGCATCCTCGCTAGCTGCTCGATTCCGTACTGGCTCGACCCGGTGCGCGACATCGCCGGCGCGCCGCCCGGCGTGTACTGGGACGGCGGCATCACCGACTACCAGCTGCACCTCGACTACGCCGCGATGCTCGATGCGAGCGACGATGCGCCGTCGCTGGTGCTGTACCCGCACTTCCAGGCGCGCATCGTGCCGGGCTGGCTCGACAAGTACCTCACGCATCGGCATCGCGCCACCGCGCGACTCTCGAACGTGATCGTCGTGTCGCCGAGCCCGCAGTGGATCGCGTCGCTGCCGGGTGGCAAGCTGCCCGACCGCGCCGACTTCAAGCGCTTCGGCGACGACACGCGCGGCCGCGTCGCGAACTGGACCCACGCGGTGCGCGAGAGCGAGCGGCTGCGCGACGAGTTCGCGGCCTGGGCCGGCGGCGGCGTGGGGCCGACGGTGCAGCCATTGGTGTGACAACGATCCGAGACCTGGAGCGAGCGATGGACCTGCCCAAGCACGAACTGACGATGACGGTGCTGATGACGCCCGACATGGCGAACTTCGCCGGCAACGTGCACGGTGGCACCGTGCTCAAGCTGCTCGACCAGGTGGCCTACGCGTGCGCGAGCCGCTATGCGGGCTGCTACAGCGTCACGCTGTCGGTCGATCAGGTCACGTTCCGCGAGCCGATCCACGTCGGCGAGCTGGTCACGTTCCTCGCGAGCGTGAACTTCACCGGCACGACGTCGATGGAGATCGGCATCAAGGTCGTCACCGAAAACATTCGCACCCAGACGACGCGCCACGCGAACAGCTGCTTCTTCACGATGGTCGCGATGGACGACGCGCGTCGGCCCGTCACGGTGCCGCCGCTGGTGCCGGTCAGCGACCACCAGCGCCGTCGCCACGCCGCGGCGCTGATGCGGCGCGCGCTGCGGCACGAGTTCGCGCAGCGCATGGCGGCCGGTGCCGCGGCATCGCCATCGCCTTGAGGTCGCGCGGCCGCGCGGCCGCGCGGCCGAAAAATCACGCCACTTTGCATCCAGCCATGAAGGGCGAGCGTAAGGGCCCCACAGACGCCATCGGCATGAAGTCGTTGGGCGTCCTGAGAGTACCGCCGCCGACCGGGATCGGGCCCGACCCGAACGGCCGCTTCATGACCCCCGCAAAGGAAGACCACCATGGCAACACAACGACCGCGTTCGCCGCGCCTGATCCCGCTGCTCGCGGCGATCGGCGCGATCTACGGCTTCGGCGCCGCGCCGGCGCAGGCTTCGAGTCACCGCGAAGCACCGTCGATCACGACCACGCCGAAGGTCGACGCGACCGACTTCTACATGTTCAACAGCTACGAGGCCGGCCGCACCGGGTTCGTCACGCTGATCGCCAACTACCTGCCGCTGCAAGACGCCTACGGCGGCCCGAACTACTTCAAGATGGACCCGAACGCGCTGTACGAGATCCACATCGACAACGTCGGCGACGCGAAGGAACACATCACGTTCCAGTTCCAGTTCCAGAACGCGCTGAAGGGCAAGACCTTGTCGGTCGGTGGCAAGGACGTGGCGATCCCGCTGACGCAGTTCGGCCAGGTCACCGACGCCACCGGCGCGACGCTCAACGTCACCGAGGCGTACACCGTCAACGTCGTGCGCGGCGATCGCCGCGGCGGCACCAAGGCCGCGCTGACGAACGCCGCCGGTGGCAGCGCAACGTTCGCGAAGCCCTCCGACAACATCGGCACCAAGACGATCCCGAACTACGCGAGCTACGTGGCGCCGTTCGTCTACAGCGTCAACATCCCCGGCTGCGGCACGCCGGGCAAGGTGTTTGCCGGCCAGCGCAAGGACCCGTTCGCCGTCAACCTCGGCACGATCTTCGACCTGGTGCACGCGCCGGCGTCGTTCCTGCTCGACCCGGCCAACAAGGACGCCGGCACCGACGACCTGAAGTACAAGAACGTCACCACGCTCGCGCTCGAAGTGCCGACGAGTTGCCTGACCGCCGGCAGCGACCCGGTGATCGGCGGCTGGACCACCGCCAGCCTGCGCCAGGGCAGCCTGCAGAGCGGCTCGCCGAAGTCGGGCTACCAGACCGCGGCAGTGGCCGGCGGCGCCTGGACGCAGGTCTCGCGCCTGGGCATGCCGCTGGTCAACGAAGTCGTGATCGGCCTGCCCGACAAGGACAAGTTCAACGCCAGCAAGCCGAAGGACGACGGCCAGTTCGCCAACTACGTGACGAACCCGACGCTGCCCGCGCTGCTCGAGATCGCGCTGGCCGCGCCGAACATCGCGCCGACGAACTTCCCGCGCACCGACCTGGTCACGACGTTCCTCACCGGCATCAAGGGCGTGAACCAGCAAGGCACGGTCACGGCCTCGGAGATGCTGCGCCTGAACACCGCGATCGCGCCGACGGCGTACGCGAGCCAGAACCGACTCGGTCTGCTCGGCGGCCTGCTCGGCCCGGCGCCGCAGGATCTGGCCGGCTACCCGAACGGCCGGCGCCCGAACGACGACGTGGTCGACATCTCGCTGATCGCGGTGATGGGTGGCCTGTGCGTGGCCAACGGCGATGCCGACACCTACAAGTTCGGCGCGACCTGCAAGCCGTCGGCGGTGCCGCTCGGCACGGCCGTGTTCGGCCTGCACGATGGCGTCGATCAGGCCGGCCAGAAGGTCAAGGCGGCCGGCCCGCTGCTGGCAGGCTTCCCGTACATCGGCCTGCCGATCCCGGGCGCGCAGTAACGGCCGGCACGAGGAGCAACCCATGAAGAAGACCTGGATCCTTGCGCTGGGCCTCGCGGCCATCGCACTCACCGGTTGCGGCGGCGGTGGCGGCGACGACGACCAGCCACCGGTGACGGCCGCCGTGCCGCCCGGCGCGACGACATCGTCCGACAACTTCGTCACCTACCTGAAAGCGCTGGTGGCCGCGTCGGCCGACACGCTGGAGCCCGTCGACGCGAGCGCGGTCACGCCGCCGACCGCCGACAGCGGCGAGCCCGCGCCGATCGACTGATGTGAAAGGCTTGCGGCCCGCCGACGGAATCGCCCATCGGCGGGCCGTGTCACGAGCATGAATCTCAACCGCTGGTTTTGCATCGCCGTGCTCGGCCTCGCCGGGTTCGCCGCGCTGCCGGCGCGCGCGGTGCCGATCGAGCCGCGCAGCGACGACGAGGTGATCGAGGTGCTGCCCGCGGTGGCCGGCGGCCGCGCCGAGGCGCGCCGCTTGCGCCAGCAGCTCGCGCGCCGGCCGGGCGACGCGGCCGTGGCGCTCGATGTTGCGCGCCGCTATCTCGCGCAGGCCCACGAGCAGGGCGATCCGCGCTTCGCCGGCAGAGCGATCGCGGCGATCGCGGCGTGGCCCGATGCCGCCAGCGCGCCCGACGACGTGCTGCTGATGCGTGCGACGCTGCAGCAGTATCTGCATGAATTCGATGCGGCGGCAGCGACGCTGCAGGCGCTGCTCGCGCGGCCCGCCGCGCCGCGGCCGCAGGCCTGGCTGACGCTCGCGACGGTGCGGCGCGTGCAGGGGCGCTACGCCGAATCGGACGCCGCGTGCGCCCGGGTCGCGAAGGCCGGCGCCGCGCTGCATGCGAACGCCTGCGCGGCCGAGAACGCGGCGTTGCGCGGCGATGTCGAGAGCGCGCGCCTGGCCCTCACCGGCATGCTCGCCGATGCGCGCCAGCCGGCCGCGACGCGCGCCTGGCTGACCACGAGCCTGGCCGAACTCGAGCAGCGCGCCGGCCGCGCCGCGCCGGCCGAGGCGGCCTACCGCGCCGCGCTCGCGCTCGACCCGGATGCGTACACCACGCTCGCGTACGCCGACTTCCTGATCGAGCAGCAGCGGCCCACGCAGGCGCTGGCGCTGCTGAAGGATCAGCCGCGCGCCGACGCGGTGTTGCTGCGCCTCGCGATCGCCGGCGTGCAGGCCAGGGCGCCGCAGGCGGCGGCCGACGTGGCCGAGATGCGCGAGCGCATCGCGCTGGCGAATCAGCGCCCCGACGCGAAGGTCTTCCACGGCCGCGAGCAGGCGATGTTCGCGCTCGCGGTCGATGCCGACCCGGCGCGCGCGCTCGAACTCGCGCGCGGCAACGCGGCGCGGCAACGCGAGCCGCTCGACCT
>DATMIN010000515.1:0-13806 GCA_035554275.1 Burkholderiaceae bacterium | reverse complement strand
CACCGAGGCGGCATGGCGCGCACTGGCGCAATTGATCACCGCGCTGGAAAATCAGCAGGCCGACGCTGCCTTGGTGGCGTCGCTGCGCGAGCGCGCGCCGGCCTCGAAGGTGCCGGTGCTGGGCATCACCGGCACCGGTGGCGCGGGCAAGTCGTCGCTCACCGACGAGCTGATCCGCCGCATCCGCCTCGACCAGGACGACGCGCTGCGCATCGCCGTGGTGAGTATCGACCCCTCGCGGCGCAAGAGCGGTGGCGCCCTGCTGGGCGACCGCATCCGCATGAATGCCATCGGGCCCTGGCAACAGGGCGCACGTGTCTACGTACGCAGCCTGGCGACCCGTGACACGGGCAGCGAGATCAGTGCCGCACTGCCCGACGTGCTGGCCGCCTGCAAGGTGGCGGGCTTCGATCTGATCATCGTCGAGACCTCCGGCATCGGGCAGGGCGACGCCGCCATCGTGCCGCTCGTGGACGTGCCGATGTATGTGATGACGCCCGAGTTCGGCGCCGCCAGTCAGCTCGAGAAGATCGACATGCTCGACTTCGCCGAGTTCGTCGTCATCAACAAGTTCGACCGCAAGGGCGCGCTCGATGCGCTGCGCGATGTCGCCAAGCAGGTGCAGCGCAACCGCGAAGCCTTCACCGTGATGCCGGACCAGATGCCGGTGTTCGGCACCATGGCCAGCCGCTTCAACGACGATGGCGTCACGTCGCTGTATCAGGCGCTGCGCGAACGCCTCGCCGGCCTGGGCCTGCCGCTCAAGGCGGGCCGTCTGCCGTTGGTCGACACCCGCCACAGCACCCATCAGACACCGGTCGTGCCGGGTGCGCGCGTGCGCTACCTGGCCGAGATCGCCGACACCGTGCGCGGCTACAAGCGCCAGGCACGCCAGCAAGCGGGGCTGGCGCGTGAAGTGCAGCAACTCGTCGCCGCACGCCGCATGCTTCAGGAGACGACATCGGACACCGACCCCGACGCGCTTGGCCACCAACTCGGCACGCTGGCCGAGGCCCGCGAGGCGCGCCTGCAGCCGGGGGCTCGCAAGCTGCTGGCCCAGTGGCCCGACACGCAAAAGGCCTATGCGGGCGACGAGTACGTCGTGAAGATCCGCGACAAGGAAATCCGCACCCGCCTGGTCCACACCTCGCTGTCGGGCAGCAAGATCCGCAAGGTGGCGCTGCCGACCTATGAAGACCACGGCGAGCTTCTGAAGTGGTTGATGCTGGAGAACGTGCCCGGCAGCTTCCCCTACACGGCCGGCACTTTCGCCTTCAAGCGCGAAGGCGAAGACCCGACGCGCATGTTCGCCGGCGAGGGCGATGCCTTCCGCACCAACCGGCGCTTCAAGCTGGTGTCCGAAGGCATGCCGGCCAAGCGCCTGTCCACCGCCTTCGACTCGGTCACGCTGTACGGCAACGACCCCGACCTGCGCCCCGACATCTACGGCAAGGTGGGCAACTCGGGCGTCAGCATCGCGACGCTCGACGACATGAAGGTGCTGTACTCGGGCTTCGACCTGTGCAACCCGACCACCTCGGTGTCGATGACGATCAACGGCCCGGCACCGACGATTCTGGCGATGTTCATGAACACCGCCATCGACCAGCAACTCGACAAGTTCAAAGCCGACAACGGCCGCGAACCCACCGACGACGAAACGCAGAAGATCCGCGCCTGGGCCGTGGCCAATGTGCGCGGTACCGTTCAGGCCGACATCCTGAAGGAGGACCAGGGCCAGAACACCTGCATCTTCTCGACCGAGTTCAGCCTGAAGGTGATGGGCGACATCGCCGAGTACTTCGTGCACCACGACGTGCGCAACTTCTACTCGGTCTCGATCTCCGGCTACCACATCGCCGAGGCCGGCGCGAACCCGATCAGCCAGCTCGCGTTCACCTTGAGCAACGGCTTCACGTTCGTCGAAGCGTATCTGGCGCGCGGCATGCACATCGACGACTTCGCGCCGAACCTGAGCTTCTTCTTCAGCAACGGGATGGACCCGGAATACACCGTGCTCGGGCGCGTCGCCCGGCGCATCTGGGCCGTGGCGATGAAGGACAAGTATGGCGCCAACGAACGCAGCCAGAAGCTCAAGTACCACGTGCAGACGAGTGGCCGGTCATTGCACGCCCAGGAAATCCAGTTCAACGACATCCGCACGACCTTGCAGGCGCTGATCGCCATCTACGACAACTGCAACAGCCTGCACACCAACGCCTTCGACGAGGCGATCACGACACCCACCGAAGAGAGCGTCCGGCGCGCGATGGCGATCCAGCTGATCATCAACCGCGAGTGGGGGCTGGCGAAGAACGAGAACCCGAGCCAGGGGGCCTTCATCATCGACGAGCTCACCGAACTGGTCGAAGAAACGGTGCTGCAGGAGTTCGAGAAGATCGCCGAGCGCGGCGGCGTGCTCGGCGCGATGGAAACCGGCTACCAGCGCAGCAAGATCCAGGAAGAGAGCATGCACTACGAGATGCTCAAGCACACCGGCGAATACCCGATCGTCGGCGTGAACACCTTCCGCAACCCCAACAGCGGCGCGGCCACCCAGCAGATCGAGCTGGCTCGCTCCACCGACGAAGAAAAGCAGTCGCAGTTGCAGCGCCTGCACGATTTTCATCAGCGCCACGCCGATCGATCACCCGCCATGCTCGCTCGATTGCAGCAGGCGGTGATCGCCAACCAGAATGTCTTCGAGGTGTTGATCGATGCCGTGCGCGTGTGCTCGCTGGGGCAGGTCACGAAGGCGCTGTTCGAAGTGGGCGGGCAGTACCGCCGCAGCATGTGAGGCGGCCAGACAAGCCATGACCATCCAAGACATCTTCATCGTCGGTGCTGCCCGCACCGCCATCGGCACCTTTGGCGGCGCGCTCAAGGACGTGCCCATGAGCCAGCTCGCGACCACCGCCGTGCGCGAGGCCCTGCGCCGCAGCGGCGCTGACCCGTCCCGCGTGGGCCATGTGGTGATGGGCAACGTGATCCCCACCGAGCCGCGTGACGCCTACCTCTCGCGCGTCGCCGCGATGGACGCCGGCATCCCGCAAGAGGCTCCAGCCTTCAACGTCAACCGCCTGTGCGGCTCGGGCCTCCAGGCCATCCTGCTGGCCGCGCAATCGCTGACGGCCGGCGATGCCGAGATCGCGGTGGGCGCCGGTGCCGAAGCCATGAGCCGTGGTGCCTATCTGCTGCCCAGCGCACGATGGGGCGCGCGCATGGGCGACGCGTTGGTGCAGGACTATATGTTGAGCATCCTGCACGACCCCTTCCACCAGATTCACATGGGGCTGACCGCCGAAAACGTGGCCGCCCAGGAAGGGATCACGCGCGAGATGCAGGACGCGCTGGCCCTGTCGAGCCAGCAGCGCGCCGCCCACGCGATTGCCGAGGGCCGCTTCAAGGCGCAGATCGTGCCGGTGGAGCTCGCCGGCCGCAAAGGCACGGTCCTGTTCGACACCGACGAACACGTGCGTGCCGACGTCACGCTGGAACAGCTCGCCAGGATGAAGCCCGCCTTCAAGCCGGATGGCAGCGTGACCGCCGGCAACGCCTCGGGCTTGAACGACGGCGCCGCCGCCGTCGTGCTGGCCAGCGAGTCGGCGGTGAAGGCCCACGGCCTGAAGCCACTGGCGCGCCTGGTCAGCCACGGCCACGCCGGCCTCGATCCGAGGCTCATGGGCCTGGGCCCGGTGCCAGCCACCAGGATCGCGTTGCAGCGGGCCGGCCTGAAGGCGTCGGACCTGGACGTGATCGAGGCCAACGAAGCCTTCGCGGCCCAGGCCTGCGCAGTGAGCCGCCTGCTGGACCTGGACCCGGACAAGGTCAACCCCAATGGCTCGGGCATTTCGCTCGGCCACCCGGTGGGGGCCACCGGCACCATCATCACCACCAAGGCGATCTACGAGCTGCAGCGCATCCAGGGCCGCTATGCGCTGGCAACCCTGTGCATCGGCGGCGGCCAGGGCATTGCGGCCATCTTCGAACGCGTCTGAACTCGCAGGGCTTCTCATGAGCATCCACAGCATTGGCGTCGTCGGCGCAGGCACCATGGGCAACGGCATCGCGCAGGTGTGCGCGGTGGCGGGCCTGAACGTCACGATGGTCGACATCTCCGACGCGGCGGTCGAACGCGGCCTGGCCACCCTGGCCGGCAGCCTGGAGCGGCTGGTCAAGAAGGACAAGCTGGCACCCGCCGAGCGCGACGCCGCGCTGGCGCACGTGACGGGCTCGACCCGCTACGAAGACCTGCAGGGCGCGCAGCTGGTGATCGAGGCCGCCACGGAGAATCTGGAGATCAAACTGCGCATCCTGCGCCAGATCGATGCCCTGGTCGGCCCCGAGACGGTGATCGCGACCAACACCTCGTCGATCTCGATCACGCAACTGGCCGCGGTGGTGAGCCGGCCCGAGCGTGTCATCGGCATGCACTTCTTCAACCCGGTGCCGCTGATGGCGTTGCTGGAGATCATCCGCGGCCTGCAGAGCTCGGACGCGACCCACGCGCTGGCCCTGGAGTTCGCCCGGCGGATCGGCAAGACACCGATCACGGTGAAGAACAACCCCGGTTTCGTGGTCAACCGGATCCTGTGCCCGATGATCAACGAAGCGGTCTTCGTGCTCGCCGAAGGGCTGGCCACTGCCGAAGACATCGATGCCGGCATGAAGCTGGGCTGCAACCATCCCGTCGGTCCCTTGGCGCTGGCCGACATGATCGGCCTGGACACGCTGCTGGCCGTCATGCAGGTCTTCTACGACGGCTTCAACGATCCCAAATACCGGCCCGCCCCGCTGCTCAAGGAGTTGGTCGCCGCTGGCCGGCTGGGCCGCAAGAGCGGGCAGGGCTTCTACGCCTACGCCTGACATCGCCCGCGCGGAGGACATCCGGGATGAATGAATACGTCGCCCCGCTGAAGGACATGAGGTTCGTGCTGCGCGAACTCGCCGGCCTCGATGCCGTGGTCGCGCTGCCCGGCCAGGAAGACCTGAGCCCCGACCTGGCCCACGCCATTCTCGAAGAAGCCGGCAAGTTCGCGTCCGGCGTGCTCTCACCGATCAACGTCACGGGCGACCGCGAAGGCGGCGCGCGTTGGCGAGACGGCGAGGTTCGCACCGCCAGCGGCTGGCGCGAGGCCTATGCCCAGTTCGTGGCCGGTGGCTGGAACGCGCTGTCCTGCGCGACGCGGCATGGCGGCCAGGGCCTGCCGCGCCTCGTTTCGGCCCTGGTCGAGGAGATGTGGAATGGCGCCAACGTCGCCTTTGCGCTGTGCCCCATGCTCACGCGCGGCGCCATTGAAGCGCTCGAGCTGTGCGGCGACCCGACGCAGAAGTCGATGTACCTGCCCAAGCTCGTTAGCGGCGAGTGGACCGGCACGATGAACCTCACCGAGCCGCAGGCCGGCTCCGACCTGGCGGCGGTTCGCACCCGCGCCTTGCCGCAGGCCGACGGCTCTTACCGCGTCCACGGTCAGAAGATCTTCATCACGTACGGCGAGCACGACCTCAGCGACAACATCGTGCATCTGGTGCTCGCCCGTGCGGCCGGAGCACCCGAAGGCGTCAAGGGAATCTCGCTGTTCGTCGTGCCCAAGTTCCTTGTCCAGGACGACGGCAGCTTGGGCGCGCGCAACGATGTGCGCTGCGTTTCGATCGAGCACAAGCTGGGCATCCATGCCAGCCCGACCGCCGTGCTCGCCTTCGGTGACCGATCGGGCGCCATCGGCTGGCTGGTGGGCGAAGAGAATCGCGGCCTCGAAACCATGTTCATCATGATGAACGCGGCGCGCTACTCCGTGGGCCTGGAAGGCGTGGGGCTGTGCGAGCGTGCCTACCAGCGCGCGTTGGCCTATGCGCGCGACCGTGTGCAGGGCACCGAACTGGGCAGCCGAAGTGGCAACGGCGGCCGCGACAAGGTCGCCATCATTCGCCACCCGGACGTGCGCCGCATGCTGCTGCAGATGAAGTCGCGCACCGAGGCGCTGCGCGCCGTGGCCTGCGTGGTCGCCGCGGCGATGGATGCGGCAGCGGCCCATCCCGACACCGCGCTGCGTCAGCAGAACCGGGCCTTCGTCGACCTGATGATTCCGATCGTGAAGGGCTGGAGCACCGAGACGTCGGTGCTGGTCACCTCGCTGGGCGTGCAGGTCCACGGCGGCATGGGCTTCATCGAAGAGACCGGTGCGGCCCAGCATCTGCGCGATGCGCGCATCACGCCCATCTACGAGGGCACCACCGGGATCCAGGCGGCTGACCTGATCGGCCGCAAGATCGCCCGCGACGATGGCCAGGTCATTCGCTGGGTCATCGAGCACATGCGTGACGTGCAGGCCCAACTGGCAGGCAAGGACGATGCGGCGCTTGCCGCGATCGGCGCCGGCCTGGCGCAGGGCATCGGCGCGTTGGAACGGTCGGTGCAATTCATTCTGGCGACCTACGGTTCCGCGGTGAAGAGGCCATCAGCCGGCGCGGTGCCCTTTCTGGAACTGTTCGGCATCGTGGCGGGAGGCTGGCAGATGGCCCGGGCGGCGCTGGTGGCGCATCAGCGCCTGGCCGAGGGCAGCAGTGATGCCGCTTTCCTGAAGGCCAAGCGGCTGACCGCGCGCTTCTATGCCGACCATGTGCTCAGCGCCGCTCCCGGCCTGGCTCACGCCGTGATCCACGGTGCCGACGCCGTTCTCGAATTGCAGGACGAGCAGTTCTGAGGGCGCAGGTCATGGCAGCAACCAATGGCGCCTTGAATAGCTGGCCCCGATGCACAAGGATGTTCAAGCCGTGACGCACACTGCCCCGAAACTGTCCGACAACGCGATCGCGCGCCGCTACCACGTTCCTGGCACTGTCTCCCCGGAGGCAGCAACTGCCCTTGCGCAAGCTTACGGATTGATGTCGCAGTCGCCTTCCCCCACTCGGCCCGCGTCGCTTGCCGACTGGGACGAGTTCAATGCGAATACGAAGCCCATGTTCGAGGCACTCTCGACCGCCACGGCCGACGGCCTTCAAGTCGAGCGCATTGACGATGTCATCGGCGGGGTCAAGGTCCTCAGGCTGCGTGGGGCCAGCTTCACACCGGGCAACTGGCGACTGGTCTACACGCACGGGGGGGCTTACACCCTGTTCTCCGCCCGCAGCACGCTGATGGTTCCCGCGCTGATCGCGGCACAGTCCGGGTGTGAGGTCATTTCGATCGACTACACGTTGGCTCCGAGAGGCCAATGGCAGCAAGTGACGGACGAGGTCATCGCCGTGTGGCGAGCATTGTTGGGCACCGGCACGCGGCCGCAGAGCGCCGCGATCTTCGGTGACTCCGCAGGTGGCGGGCTGGCAGCCGGCTCTGTTCTGAAGATGCGGGACCAAGGTGTTCCTCTCCCGGCAGCGCTCTATCTCCTTTCGCCGTGGTCCGACATCACCGCGACCGGCGACAGCCTTTCGACGCTGGCCGATTTCGACCCCGCGCTGGCGAGTGACTTCCTCGCTTGGGCCGCTGATGCGTACGTGGACCCGGACGATCAGAAGCATCCGTATGTCTCCCCCGTGTACGGCGACTACTCGAAGCCCTTTCCACCCACTCTGATCCAGGTGGGCACCCGAGAGATCTTCCTCAGTCACGCGGTGCGGCACTACCAAGCCATCCGAACCGGCAGGCACGAGGCCGTGCTCGACGTCTATGAAGGGATGCCGCACGTTCATCCAGCGCTCGTCCCCTCTGCTCCGGAAGCCAAGGTCGCCATAGAGCGCGCCAGCGAGTTCTTGCTGGCGCGGCTCGAACGGTAGCGGACCACCGAGCGTGGTGGTGCGGCAGCCCCACCCGCGCTGGGGGGGGCCATGCAAAGGGAAGTGCGAAATAGTCGCGGCACACCAGTCAATGTGCCGCCAAGACCTGCGACGCGCCACGCGTCCCTTTCGAGCGGCAACCAAGACAGTGGCGTGCGAAGTTGCGGAACTCGGCGCCAACGATAAGAGGAGACGGCGAATGGGATTGCGGAGCCTGCAACCGCGGCGGTGGACGATCCATCGCGTCATTGGGACAGTGTGCCGCGGCATGCAAGCTTGCTCTCCTTACAGGACGGTGACGCAGCAGGCGCGCGAGTCCGCCGAATCGGCGCAGGCCGCGCGCTCGGCTGTGGTCTTGTTTGCGGCATTGGCCTGGGGTCCGGCGTCGTTCGCGGCCGGGCCGGTGGGCGATGCCCTGCAGCGTCCAGCGCTGACCGTCAGCGCACCGCAGCATGCGGTGCTGCTCGCCGGGGCACCGGCAGGCCCGCGCGTGGTTGCTGTCGGCGAGCGCGGCATCATCGCGCTGAGCGATGATCGCGGCAAGACTTGGCGCCAGGCCCCTTGTCCGGTGAGCGTGACACTCACCATGGTGAGGTTTGCCGACGAACGGCACGGCGTAGCCGTTGGGCATGGGGGAACCGTGCTCACGACCGCCGATGGAGGTTCCAGCTGGGTCGTGCGGCTGGACGGGCGGCGTGCTGCGAAGCTGGCCAAGGACGCTGCCACGACGCCGGCGGCTCAAACCGAAGCGGACCGCTTGATCGCCGATGGGCCCGACAAGCCGTTCCTCGATGTGGTCGTGTGGGATGCAAAACGCCTTCTGGTTGTCGGCGCCTACGGGCTCGCATTTCACAGCGCCGACGGTGGCGCGACCTGGACGCCGTGGATGGCGCGTCTGCCCAACCCGAAGTCGCGGCACTGGTACGTGGCACGGCACAGCGGCAGCACGTTGTGGCTGGCCGGTGAACAAGGCCTGCTGGCGCGCTCCACCGATGGTGGCGAGACGTTCCAGCCGGTCGCTTCACCGTACCCGGGGAGCTGGTTTGCCGGCGAACTGCAGCCCGACGGCGGCATGGTGGTCGGGGGCTTGCGCGGCAATGTCTGGCGTTCGGCCGACGCAGTGAACTGGACCCAGATCGTCTCGCCGGTTGCGGCCTCCATCACGGCCATGGTCACCGCCGAGGATGGGCGCCTGCTGCTGGCCAGCCAGGCCGGCATTGTGCTGGTGCTGCAGGGCGACCGGCTGGTGCCCCTGAAGAGCGTGTCCGTGCCGATGCCCGCGGGCCTGCTGCAGCTGCAAGGCGGCACGCTGCTTGCGGTGGGCGTCAACGGCGTGCTGCCGGCGCTGGAGATGCGTCCATGACGTCGCAGGCTTTCGATCCGCGCTCCGGCTCGCTCGTCGAGCGGGCACTGTTCAACCACCGCTGGATCGTCCTGCTGGCGTGCGCAGTGGTCACCGCGTTGCTCGGCTGGCAGGCCACGCGGTTGCAGCTGAATGCCACTTTCGAGAAGACGATTCCTGTCAGCCATCCATACGTCCAGAACTTCCTGCGGTATCAGCGCGAGCTGACCGGCCTGGGCAACGCCGTGCGCATCGCGGTCGCTCAGCCCAGCGGCACGATCTACGACGCCAAGTACCTGGACGCGCTGCGCCGATTGTCGGACGAAGTCTTCCTGGTACCCGGCGTGGACCGGGGGCACATGAAGTCGCTGTGGACCCCGTCCACCCGATGGGTCGGCGTCACCGAAGATGGTCTGGAAGGCGGGCCGGTCATCCCCGAGAAATTCGACGGTTCGCCGGCCAAGCTGCAGCAACTGTCGGACAACATCGCGCGCTCGGGCGAGATCGGCCAACTCGTCGCGCGAGACTTCAAGTCGAGCGTGATCTTCGTGCCGCTGCTCGCGGCGGACGCCCAGGGCCGCGCGCTCGACTACGGGCAGTTCTCGGATCGGCTCGAGACGCTGCGCACCAAGTACCAGGCCGAAGGGGTGAACATCCACATCACCGGGTTTGCAAAGATCGTCGGCGACCTGATGGCCGGCGTGCGCGCGGTGCTGCTGTTCTTTGCGCTCGCCGTCGCGATCGCGGCGGCGATGGTGTTCTGGTACACGCGCTGCGTGCGTTCCACGCTGCTGGTCGTGCTGGCGTCCCTGGTCGCCGTGGTCTGGCAGCTCGGGCTGCTGCCCACGCTGGGCTACGCACTGGATCCTTACTCGATCCTCGTGCCCTTCCTCGTGTTCGCGATCGGCATGAGCCACGGCGCGCAGAAGATGAACGGCATCATGCAGGACGTCGGCCGTGGCCTGCCCAAGCTGGTGGCCGCCCGCTTCACGTTCCGCCGCCTGTTCCTGGCCGGGCTCACCGCGCTGCTGGCCGATGCGGTGGGCTTCGCGGTGCTGCTGGTGATCGACATCCAGGTGATCCGCGAACTCGCGATCGCGGCCTCGATCGGCGTCGCGGCGCTGATCTTCACCAACTTGATCCTGCTGCCCATCCTGCTGAGCTTCACGGGCGTGAGCCCGCGTGCCGCGCAGCGCAGCCTGCGCGAGGAGGCGGCCGACGCCTCAGGCGAAGACAAGCACCCGCTGTGGGCTTTCCTCGACCGCTTCACGCAGCGCCGCTGGGCCACGATCGCCGTGGGTGCAGGCCTGGCGATGGGGCTGGTCGGGTTCGCCGTGAGCACGCAGCTCAAGATCGGTGATCTGGACCCCGGTGCGCCCGAGCTGCGCCCCGACAGCCGGTACAACCGCGACGTCGCCTTCATGAACGCCGCCTACGGGGCCAGCAGCGACGTGCTGGCGGTGATGGTGAAGACCCCCGAAGGGAAGTGCGCGCAGTACGAGACGCTCAACAAGGTCGACGCGCTCGAGTGGCAGCTGCGCCAGATCGACGGCGTCGAGAGCACCAACACGCTCGCACAGCTCAACCGGCGCGTGCTGGCCGGCCTCAACGAGGGCAACCCGCGCTGGTACGAGTTCCTGCCGAACCAGGACATGCTCAACACCGTGACATCCGGCGCCCCGCGCGGTCTCTACAACGACGCCTGCAGCCTGCTCACGCTCTATGTCTACCTGCGCGACCACAAGGCCGACACGCTGACGCGCGTGGTGGAGCACGTCGAAGCCTTCTCGAAGGCCAACGACAGCGCGGGCTCGACCTTCCTGCTGGCCGCCGGCAGCGCGGGCATCGAGGCGGCGACCAACATTGCAGTGAAGAACGCCTGGCGCACGATGCTGTTCATGGTCTACGGCGCCGTCGTGCTGCTGTGCTTCGTGACGTTCAGGTCCTGGCGCGCGGTGGTGGTGGCCGTACTGCCGCTGGTCGTCACCTCGCTCCTGGCCGAGGCGTTGATGGTCGCCGTCGGGATGGGCGTGAAGGTCGCCACGCTGCCGGTCATCGCCCTCGGCGTGGGCATCGGTGTCGATTACGCGCTGTACATCCTGTCGATCACGCTGGCCCAGCTGCGCGAGGGCAAGAGCCTGTCCGAGAGCTACTACCGGGCACTGTTGTTCACCGGCAAGGTGGTCATGCTGACCGGCGGCACGCTGGCCATCGGCGTGATCACCTGGGTCGCCAGCCCCATCAAGTTCCAGGCCGACATGGGGCTGCTGCTCGCTTTCATGTTCCTGTGGAACATGCTCGGCGCGCTGGTGCTGCTGCCTGCGCTGGCGCACTTCCTGTTGAAGCCCGTGTCGCCCAAGCATGTGTCCGAGCCTTCGCAGGTGCCGCAACCGGCGCGTACCTGAATCCCGACGAAGCCCGCAGATCCACCTTTGCACCCCAGGAGACAACAATGACGATGCAAATCACCCGGCCTCGCCGGCTTCGCGGACATGCGCACCGGCTTTCGGTGCTCGCTGCGGCGACACTGTCGGTTGCCTCGGCGGGAGCCCTGGAATTCGACACGGGCAGCCAGGACTGGAGCCTGCGCTGGGACAACACCGTCAAGGGAAGCCTGAGGGCGCGCACCGCGAGGGCCGATCCGGCGCTGAAGGACTCGTTTCGCCTGCTCGATCCCAATAATCCGGCTTCCGCATTTCCGCAGGCGCTGAACTTCAATGCCGGCGATCAAAACTTCCAGAAGCGTGGCATCGTATCCGAGCGCCTCGACCTGCTGTCGGAGATCGACGCGATATGGCGCAAGGACTTCGGCGTGCGCGTCAGTGGAGCGGCCTGGTACGACGCCAAGCTGCATCGCAGCACCCAAGCAGACAACGACCCGCTCATCGGTCAGACACCGTACAACGAGTTCCCGTCCGAGACCCGCAAGATCGCCGGACGCAAGGCCGAGGTGCTCGACGCCTTCGCGTTCGGCACCTGGAATACCGGCGGCGGCACCAAACTGAGTGTGCGCCTGGGACAGCATGCGCTGCTGTATGGCGAAAGCGTGTTCTTCGGTGACAACGGCATCGCCCGTGCGCAGGGTCCGATCGACATCGACAAGCTGCTGGCATCGCCGAACGCCCAGTTCAAGGAAATCATCCGGCCGGTACCGCAGGTGTCCGTGCAAATGCAGGTTTCGCCGACCGTGTCCGTCGGCGGCTACTACCAGTTCCGCTGGAAAGAAGACCGACTGCCGCCGTCCGGAAGCTACTTCTCGACCGTGAATATCCCTTGGGGAGCAGCCCAGCCGCAGTTCGTCCCCGGCGCCACCAGCCTTTTCGTTCTCTCCCCTGGTGGAGACCGGGAGCCAAAGAACTCGGGTCAGTTCGGCCTTCAGCTGAAGTGGCGCCTCGCGGACTTCGACCTGGGCTTCTACGCCGCCCGCTACCACGACAAGGACGGTCAAGCATACGGTCGGCTCGACGTGTTGACCCCGCCCAGTTCTGCGGGGACGCAGCCCGGCGTGTGGTTCTACGACTTCCCGGAGAACGTCAAGACCTTCGGCGCCAGCTTCTCCCGCTCGCTCGGCGACTTCAACTTTGCCGGCGAGGCGTCGCTGCGCACCGATGTGCCGCTGCGCAGCACGGACATGATCTATCCGTCGGTCCTGCCGCGGCCCCGCCTCTCCAAGGGCCGCACGGCGCACGTGAATCTGTCGACGCTGGCGGTCTTCGGGCCGAACTTCATCTCGAAGGAGACCTCGCTGATTGCCGAGATTGCCTGGAACCGCCTGCTGAGCAAGGACGATCCGGACGGTCAACTGGATACCGGGCGCACGCGCGACGCCACAGCGGTCCAGTTCATCTACACGCCGACGTACCGGCAGGTGGTGCCGGGTCTGGACCTCAACGTTCCCATGGGGGTGCGCTACACCGTCGACGGCAATTCGTCGGTGACGGCGTGGGATGCCAAAGGCAGCGGCAGCGCCAACATTGGAATAACGGGCGACTACCTCGGGGTGTGGCAGTTCTCGCTGACCTACACGCACTTCATCGGACGCGCCATGCCCTTCGCCGACTACTCGGGGCTGGCGACCGGCGGCAACGCGATCCTGGGCCACGGCAACAACGTGGCCGACCGCAACAACGTGGCGCTGTCCTTGCGCCGTACTTTCTGAGAGCCCGGAGCAACGTCATGCCTTCGACTTTTCGACTGACCGTGGTGACCGCGGCGGCGCTCGCCTTCGCCCCCTTGCACCCACTGGCTGCAGTGACGGCCGACGAGGCCGCCAAGCTCAAGACCGAACTCACGCCGCTCGGCGGCGAGAAGGCCGGCAACAAGGACGGCACGATCCCGGCCTGGACCGGCGGCTACACCACGCCGATCCCGGGCGACAAGCCTGGCGGCCGCCGCGGCGACCCGTTCAAGGACGAGAAGCCGCTGTTCTCGATCACCGCGAAGAACGTCGCCGAGCATGCAGACAAGCTGACCGACGGCACGAAGGCGATGTTCGCCAAGTACCCCGAGTACCGCATCGACGTGTACAAGACGCACCGCACGGCCGCCGCGCCGCAGTGGGTCTACGACAACACGCTGAAGAACGCGACGCGGGCCAAGATGGTCGGCGATCTGCCCGAGGGTGCGTACGGCGGCATTCCCTTCCCGATCCCGAAGACGGGCGCCGAGGTGATGTGGAATCACCAGCTGCG
>DATMIN010000514.1:0-7336 GCA_035554275.1 Burkholderiaceae bacterium | reverse complement strand
GGCGCAGGCGCTCGACGCGCGCGCCACGCTGCACCCGTTCGCCGCCTGGCCGCTGGGCGAGCTGCAGGCCCGCACCGAGGCGCTCGACCTGTCGGCGTTCGCCAGCGCCGCGCCGGTCACCGCGCTCAGCGGCGAGGCGCGCGCCGCGACCACCGGCGCCGACCAACCGGCCAGCGTCACGCTCGATCTGGCCAACGCGCTCGCCGGCCGCTGGGACGAGAACCGCCTGCCGGTGCAGCGCCTGACGCTCGCGCTCGCCGCGCGCCCCGACCGGCCGAGCGACCTCGAGCTGCAGCGCCTCGAGGCCGTGCTCGGCACGCCCGCCGCCGAGGCCGGCAAGCTGACCGGCAGCGGCCGGTGGTCGCCGCAAGGCTGGCAGCTCGCGGCGCAGCTCGACGCATTGCGCCCGTCGCGCCTCGACGCGCGCGCGCCGGCGATGCTGTTCAGCGGCCCGGTCACGCTCGCCGGCGGCGCGGCGAGCGCGCCGATCGAGCTGAAAGCCGATCTCACCGGCGCCCTGGCCGGCCGCGGCCCGGTACGCCACGCGCAGCTCGCGCTCGACGCGAGCCTGCAGCCGCTGCGCGTCGAGGTGCGCAGCCTGCGCGCGAGCGCCGGCGGGGCGCGCGCCAGCGCGAGCGGCGTGCTGTCGCGCGCCGCCGCCGACGCGCCGTGGGCGCTGAAGGCGAAGGCTGCGCTCGTCGATATCGACCCGGCCGTCTGGTGGCCCGGCGCCGACGATTCGGCGTGGCGCCGCGCGCCGACGCGGCTCAACGCGAACGCCGACGTCGATCTCGTGGTGCCGCCGTCGGCCCTCGCGGCCGCGCCGCTGGCCGCGCTCGCGGCGCTGCGCGGCCAGGCCGCGCTGACGATCGCGAACAGCCTGATCGCCGGCGTGCCGCTCACCGGCGAGGCGCACCTGCGCACCACGCCGGGCGCGCCGACGCAGGCGCTGGTGCGGCTCGACGCGGCCGGCAACACGCTGCGCGGCGAGGGCCGCATCGCGACCGCCGGCACCGGGCGCGACGACGCGTGGACGCTGGCGATCGACGCCGCCGCGCTCGAGCGCCTCGCGCCCGCGTTCCGCCTGTTCCGCGCCAGCGCCGACGACGCCGCGCTCGCCGGCGCGCTGCACGCGACGGCCACGCTCAGCGGCCGCTGGCCGACGCTCGCGACGCAGGGCCGGCTCGACGCCGAGCGGTTGCACGTCGGCACGCTCGGCATCGACACGGCGCAGGCGCACTGGACGCTCGCGAGCGCCGCCGACGCGCGAGCCGACACCGAGGCCACGCTGACCGGCGTGCGCGTGGCTTCCGGCGCCGCGCCGGGGCCGGCGCTCGAGTCGCTGGTGCTGCGCCTGCAGGGCACCGGCCGCGCCCACACGCTCGACGTGCGCGCCGAATCGAAGTCGCAGCCACCGGCCTGGGCCGGCGCGCTGCAGCCCGGCAGTGCGACTGGCGCAACTGGTTCTCGCACGCTTGCGCGGCTGCAGGCGCAGGGCGGGCTCGTCGATGCGGCGGGCAGCGCGCTCGCCGGCTGGCGCGGCACGCTGCAGCAGCTCGACCTGCGCGGCAGCGCGCCCGGCGCGGCGCCGCTGCTGCACACGCAAGACGTCGGCATCGACGCGCAATGGGCCGGCGGCCCGGCACGCGCAACGGTGCAACCGGGCCGCGCCGACGTGCTCGGCGCCTCGCTGCGCTGGAGCCGCGTCGCGTGGCAGGCGGCGGCCACGCCCGGCGGCGATGCGTCGATCGAGGCCGAGGCCGAGGTCGACCCGCTGCGCATCGCGCCGCTGCTGGCGCGCGCCCAGCCCGATTTCGGCTGGGGCGGCGACCTGACAATTGCGGGGCACCTGAAGCTGAAGAGCACGCCGAGCTTCAGCGCCGACGTGGTGATCGAGCGCCGCGCCGGCGACCTGACGGTGACCGACGAACTGGGCACGCGCGCGCTCGGCCTGACCGACCTGCGCGTCGGCCTGGCCGCCGCCGACGGCACCTGGAACTTCACGCAGGGCCTGGCCGGGCGCACGCTCGGCGTCGTCGCCGGCGCCGAGGTGGTGCGCACCTCGCCGCGCGCGCTCTGGCCCGCGGCCGACGCGCCGCTGCAGGGCGTGATCGAGCTGCGCGTCGACGACCTCGGCACCTGGGGCAACTGGGTGCCGCCGGGCTGGCGTCTCGGCGGTGCCCTCCACAGCAGCGCGAGCCTCGGCGGCCGCTTCGGCGCGCCCGAGTACACCGGCAGCGTCGAGGGCACGCGGCTGGCGGTGCGCAACTTCCTCGAGGGCGTGAACATCAGCGATGGCGACGTCGCGATCCGCCTGCAGGGGACGACCGCGCGCATCGATCGCTTCACGGCGCGCGGCGGCAACGGCACGCTGCGGCTCGACGGGCAGGCCCAGCTCGGCGCGGCGCCGCAGGCGCAGCTGACGCTGCGGGCCGACAAGTTCCAGCTGCTCGGCCGCGTCGACCGGCGCGTCGTCGCGAGCGGCAGCGGGCGCCTCGCGCTCGACGCGAAACGGGTCGCGCTCGACGGCCGCTTCGATGTCGACGACGGGCTGATCGACTTCACCCGCAGCGATGCGCCGGCGCTGGCCGGCGACGTGACCGTCGTGCGCGCGGCGGGCGTGCCGTCGCCGGCCGCGGCGGCTTCGGCCGCTGCAGCGCCGACGCCGGCCGCGGTGCCGAGCGCGATGCCGAGCCGCGAGGTCGCGCTCGATCTGCGCGTCGGGCTCGGCGAGAAGCTGCGCATCCGCGGCCGCGGCCTCGACGCGCGGCTGCGCGGCGACCTGCACCTCACGTCGCCGGGCGGCCACCTCGCGGTCAACGGCACGGTGCGCGCCGAAGACGGCACCTACGCGGCTTACGGCCAGAAGCTCGCGATCGATCGCGGGCTGATCACGTTCAGCGGCGCGGTCGAGAACCCGCGCCTCGATATCGAGGCGACCCGGCCGAATCTCGACGTGCGGGTCGGCGTCGCCGTCACCGGCACGGCGGCGGCGCCGCGGATCAGGCTGTTCTCGGAGCCCGAGCTGTCGGAGATCGACAAGCTCAGCTGGCTGGTGATGGGCCGCGCGAGTGACGGTCTGGGTCGCGGCGACACCGCACTGCTGCAGCGCGCGGCGCTCGCGCTGCTCGCCGGCGAAGGCGGCGGGCCGACCGATTCACTGACGAAGGCGCTCGGCCTGGACGACCTGTCGGTGCGCCAGACCGACGGCGAAGTGAAGGAAACGGTGATCGCGCTCGGCAAGCAGTTGTCGAAGCGCTGGTACGTGGGTTACGAGCGGGGGCTGAATGCGACGACGGGGAGCTTCCAGCTGATCTACCGCATCGCGCAGCGCTTCACGCTGCGGGCCCAGTCGGGCGACGACAACTCGGTCGACGTGATCTGGACGTGGCGCTGGCGGTAGGGGTGTGTGTCTTGCTTGCCGCTCAGTGGCCGCGCGAACGCTCCGAGCCCATCCCGGGCATCGAGTCGAGAAACGCGTCGCGGCTTTCCGATTCGGCGTCGGTCATCAGCGCGAGCACGCGCACCGCGCGAAACGAATGCGGCGGGATCGCGCCGATCGGCTCGTTCGGCAGGTGGACGGTGCGGCCCCACAGCTGGTGCCGGCTGGCAGGTACTTTCAGATGCCTGTTCATGACGGGTGTCCTTGTACTGGCTTCATCAGCTCATCATCGGCAATCGGGGCGCGCGGGCCAAGGTCGATCGTCGCCCTGGCGTGTAGGAGTCGACCGGTTTGTCGCGCGGGCGCACACCGGCCGGGCCGGCCGGCGTGAACCTTTCGCGGCCACCGTCTCGCCGGCGCCACCGCCAACCCAAACCGGGGGAGGTGATGCGCCGGGAGCTGTGTCAACATTCGCCAGCAATGTTCAGAAACACTTTGTCACCGGCGTCCGCGCCGCCGCCTGCCCCCTTTCCAGCACCCTGCCCATGGTCGATGAGCCTGCGGTGAACGGTCGGCCGTTCGCGCGCGCCCACGGGCGATCCGCCCCCGCACGGGCGCGCTCGCCGTTCAAGCCGCTCGCCACGTTCGCGCGCATCGCCTGGCGTGATGCGATCGGCGCGCCGGCCGCGCCCGCGCCCGCGCACGGCGAGCACCTGCTCGCCGCCGAGCGCTGGCTGTGCCGCGCCCAGGACGCCTGCGGCGACGCCGGCGGCGTGAGCTACGGCTACGCGCTGCGCGGCGGCGGCTGGCGCGCGCCCTACCCCGAGACCTCGGGCTACATCGCGGCCACGTTCTTCCGCCTCGGCCGCGTGCGCGACCCGTCGTACACCGAGCGCGCGCAGCGCATCGTGCGCTGGCTGACGACGGTGCAGAACCGCGACGGCTCGTTCCCGAACCCGCGCTACGGCGCGGGCGGCATCGTCTTCGACACCGGCCAGGCGCTGTTCGGGCTGGTCTGCGGGGTCGAGCAGTCGCGTGACCCGGCGCTGCTCGAGGCCGCGCGCCGCGCCGCCGCCTGGCTGACCGGCATCGCCGGCGCCGATGGGCGCTGGACGCGCAGCGAGCACCTCGGCACCCCGCACGTCTACAACACCCGCACCGCCTGGGCGCTGCTGCGGATGAACCAGCTCGAGCCCGACGCGCGCCGCGAGGCCGTCGCACGCGCCAACCTCGACTGGGCGCTGGCCGAGCAGCGGCCGTCGGGCTTCTTCGAGCACAGCGCGTTCCGCCCCGGCCGCGCGCCGTTCACGCACACGATCGCCTACACCGCGCGCGGGCTGCTCGAGTCCGGCGCGCTGCTGCACGATCGGCGCTACATCGACGCCGCGCTGCGCTGCGCCGACGCGACGCTCGCACACCTGCGCGGCGACGGCTTCCTGCCGTCGACGCTCACGACCGCCGGCCGCGCCGCCTCGTCGACCTGCTGCCTGACGGGCAACTGCCAGTTCGCGATCGTCTGGTCGCGCCTGGCCGCGCTGGCCGAGCGGCCCGACTATCCGGCCGCCGCGCGCTGCGCGCTCGAATACGTGATGGCCACGCAAGACCTGTCGACGCCCGACGCCGACGTGCGCGGCGCGATCAAGGGCTCGCAGCCGGTGTGGGGCCCGTACGCGCCGCTGTCGTTCCCGAACTGGGCGACGAAGTTCTTCGTCGACGCGATGTGGCTCGCCGCCGAGGGCGCCGCCCGATGAAGCCGCGCGTGCGCATCCTCAACGGCCACTTCGATCCGCTGACGATGGCCGAGACGGTCGACGCGGTGTTCAAGATGATCCGCTCGGGCGCGCGCGGCTGGCTGTGCACCGTCAACGTCTCGACGCTGATGGCGATGCGCCGCGACCCGACGCTGCAGACCTTCGCCGAGCGCGCCTCGATCGTCGTCGCCGACGGCCAGCCGCTGGTGTGGTGCGCGCCGCTGTTCGACGGCCACCTGCCCGAGCGCGTCACCGGCATCGACCTGATCGACGCGCTGTGCGAGCGCGCCGCCGCCGCCGGCGCCGGTGTCTACCTGCTCGGCAGCACCGCCGAGCTACTGGCGCGCGCGCTGCACGACCTGCGCTCGCGCCACCCGCGGCTGCACGTCGACGGCGCCGACGGCTACTTCGATGCCGCCGGCGCGGCCGTGCGCGCCGACGCGATCCGCGCCAGCGGTGCGGCGATCTTGCTGGTCGGCATGGGCAGCCCGCGCCAGGAATCGTTCATCGCCGAGCAGTGGGAGCGGCTCGGCGCGAACGTCGCGATCGGTGTCGGCGGCAGCTTCGACGTGCTCGCGCACGCGCGCTTCCGTGCGCCGCGCTGGCTGCGCCGCGCCGGCCTCGAGTGGCTGGTGCGGCTGCTGCAGGAGCCGCGCCGGCTGCTGCCGCGCTACCTGGCGACGAACACCCAGTTCTGCGCGCTGATCGCCGACGCGATCGGCGCGCGCGTCAAGCGCTGGATCGCGGCGTCATGAGCACGCGCCCGATCGAGCTCGCGCTGATCATCGGCACGCGGCCCGAGGCGATCAAGCTCGCGCCGGTGGTGCTCGCGGCGCGCGCGCGGCCGCAAGAGTTTCGCGTGCAGGTGATCCGCACCGGCCAGCACCGCGAGCTCGTCGACCAGCTGCTGCACGAGTTCGACATCGAGGCCGACGCCGACCTGCGCGTGATGCAGCCGAACCAGGATCTCGCCCACGTGATGGCCGAGAGCGTGCGCGGCCTGTCCACCTTGTTCGCGCAGCGCAAGCCCGACTGGGTCGTCGTGCAGGGCGACACGACCACCACCTTCGCCGGCGCGCTCGCGGCGTTCTACAACCGGGTGCGCGTCGGCCATGTCGAAGCCGGGCTGCGCACCGGCAAGCGCCACAGCCCGTTCCCGGAAGAGGCGAACCGCTCGATGACCGCGCGCGTCACCGATCTGCACTTCGCGCCGACCGCGCAGGCGCGCGCCAATCTGCTGCGCGAGGGCATCGCCGACGCCGACATCGTCGTCACCGGCAACACGGTCATCGACGCGCTGTGGGCGGCGCTGGCCCGCGCGCCGGCAGCGCCGCCGGGTGCGAACGGCGCGCGCTACCTGCTCGTCACCGCGCACCGGCGCGAGAACCACGGCCCGGCGCTCGCCGACATCTGCGACGCCATCCTCGGCCTGCTCGCGGCCGACCCGCTGCTCGAAGCGTGGGTGCCGATGCACCCGAGCCCGCAGGTGCGGCGGACGCTGACCGAGCGGCTCGGCCGCGAACCGCGCGTGCGCCTGACCGAGCCGCTCGGCTACACCGGCTTCGTGCAGGCGCTCAACGGCGCCGCGCTGGTGCTCACCGATTCGGGCGGCATCCAGGAAGAATGCGCCGCGCTCGGCAAGCCGGTGCTCGTGCTGCGCGCCGACACCGAGCGGCCCGAGGCCGTCGATGCCGGCGTGGCCGTGCTCGTGGGCACCGCGCCGCGGCGCATCATCGATGTCGCCTCGAGGCTGCTCGCCGACCGGCGCTGCTACGACTCGATGGCGCAGCCGTCGACCGCGTTCGGCGAGGGTGCGGCGTCGGCGCTGATCCTCGACGCGCTCGTGCAGGCGCGCTGAGCGGCGGCGACAACACCTCGTCGGCGACAATCCAGCCGGCCCGGAGCTCGCCGTAGTTCAATGGACAGAACGGCCGCCTCCTAAGCGGCAGATACAGGTTCGATTCCTGTCGGCGAGACCAACGAGCTGTTTTCAGGACATCCAAGAACATCCCATAGCGTCTCAAAGAGAGTAGTTCTACCTGGCTCTAGAGACAGAACTAGATCTCACTGGGTCCAAGGTCTTGTCGGGACAGCCGAAGTTTTTTGGGGGTATATTTCAGGCCAGTTACCCCCACGGCTTGAAGAGTTACCCCCATGCTCCTGACGGACAACAAGGTACGCAGCATGAAGCCCACGGAGAGGC
>DATMIN010000513.1:0-2481 GCA_035554275.1 Burkholderiaceae bacterium | reverse complement strand
GCACAGTTGTGCCTTGGCCGCCACGCAAATGGGCGGCACGCTCACGGCACACAGCGACGGCCCGGGCCGCGGAGCGCTGTTCACGCTGGAACTGCCGATGCCCGCGCCCTGAACCTGCAATTTGCAATCGGTTCGCCGATCAGCCGGCGATCAGCCGGCGATCAGGCGGCGATCAGGACGTGCAAGGCCTCTTGCACCGCATGCGCACGCAGCCAGCCCTCGATCTGCGCCGCCGGCTGCGGCCGCGAGTACAGGTAGCCCTGCGCGGTGGTGCAGCCGCTGGCGCGCAGGAAGTCGGCCTGGCTCTGCGTTTCGACGCCTTCGGCCACGATCGCGAGCTTGAGCGACTGGCCGAGCGCGATGATCAGCTTGACGACCTGCGCGTCGCCTTCGTCGCAGTCGGCGTTGATCACGAACGAGCGGTCGATCTTCAGCACGTCGATCGGCAGCCGGCGCAGGTAGGCGAGGCTCGAATAGCCGGTGCCGAAGTCGTCGACCGCGACCAGCACGCCGATGTCGCGCAAGCGGGCCAGCACGCCGGAGATTTCGTGCGGGTTGGCCATCAGCACGCTCTCGGTGAGTTCGATCTCCAGGTCGCACGGCGAGATGCCGTGCTGCTGCGTCAGGCCGGTGATGCGTCCGACCAGGTCACCGTGCTGCAGCTGCCGGGCCGAGACGTTGACCGCGATCTTGATCCGCCCGAGCCCCTGGGCCAGCCACACGCGCGACTGGCGGCAGGCTTCTTCCAGCACCCAGTCGCCCAGCTCGTCGATGATGCCGGTCGACTCGGCCAGCGGGATGAAGTCCATCGGCGGCACCAGGCCGCGCACAGGGTGGCGCCAGCGCACCAGCGCCTCGACGCCGAGCGGCTGGCCGGTCACGAGCGACACCTTCGGCTGGTAGAAGAGTTCGAGTTCGCCGTTCGGCACCGCGCGGCGCAGTTGCATCTCCAATGCCAGCCGCTCGACCGCCTTCTCGGTCATCGCTGGCTGGAAGAAGCGGTAGGTCCCGCGGCCGGACTCCTTGGCGGCGTACATCGCCGCGTCGGCATGTTTCATCAAGGTGGCCGGGTCGAGCCCGTCGCCCGGATAGGCGGCGATGCCGATCGACGCGCCGACCTGCATCGCCTGGTCGTTCAACACCACCGGCATCGACAGGCTGGCGATGATCTTCTGCGCCACCAGTCCGTAGTCGGACGCTTCCTCGACGTGCCGCAGCAGCACCACGAACTCGTCGCCGCCCATGCGCGCCACCGTGTCCGACTCGCGTAGGCACGCGCTCAGCCGGGTCGCGACCTCCTTCAACAGGCCGTTGCCGGCGTCGTGGCCGAACGAGTCGTTGACGGCCTTGAAGCGGTCCAGGTCGATGAACAGCACGCCCACCGGCGCGCTGTCGCGCTGCGCCGCGGCGATCGCCTGTTCCAGCCGGTCATGCAGCAGCGGGCGGTTCGGCAACCCGGTCAGCGCGTCGTGGAATGCGAGGTGGTGGATGCGTTCTTCCTTGCGCCGGTTCTCGGTGATGTCATGGAACACGCAGACATAGCGCTGCGCCAGCCCGTCGCTGCCGGGAACCATCACGACGGTCAGCAGGGCCAGGAAGCTTTCGCCATCGCGGCGCTTGTTCCACAGCTCGCCCTGCCAGCGGCCGTCACGCTCCAGCACGGCCCACAGGTCGCGATAGAACGCCGGGCCCTGCAGGTCGGAGTGCAACCGGTTGATCTCGCGGCCCAGCAGTTCCTCGGCGCTGTAGCCCGTGATGGCGAGGAAGGCCGGGTTGACCGACACCGCGTGGCGCTGGGCGTCGAGGATCATCACGCCGTCCATCGTGTGGTGGAACAGGCCGGCGGCGAGCTTCAGTTCGGCCTCGTTGCGCTGACGCAGAACGATGTCCTGCTGCAGCGCGGCGTTGGCCGCGCGCAGCTCGCCGGTGCGCTGCGCCACAGCGTCTTCGAGTCGCGCCAACTCCCGCGCGGCGTCCTGCGCCAACTGCCACTTGGTGCACAGCGCACTGGCGAGCTGGTAGACCTCGATCGCGTCGAAGGGCTTCTTCAGGATCAGCAGCCGGTCGCGCACGTCCAGCCGCGCCAGCACCTCGTCCCACGGGTGATCGGCGTAGGCGGTGCAGATCACGATCTGCAGCTGCGGGTCGGCCTGCCACAGCCGCTCGATCGTCTCGACGCCGTCCCAGCCGGGCGGCATGCGCATGTCGACGAAGGCCATCGCGTAGGGCAGCTCGGCCGTCAGCGAGGCCTGCACCATCGCCAGTGCTTCCCGGCCTTGATGGGCCGAAGCCAATTCGAACGCGGCGACCCCGGCCACCGCCTCGTCGCCGAACAGCGCGGCCTCGAAGCCGTCCAGCGCGGCCGCGGAGGTGCCCTCGGGCCGCAGGATCTTGTGGAAGTCCGCGTGGATCGCGGGCATGTCGTCGACCAGCAGGATGCGCCGGTTCGGGGTCTTCATGGCTGGCCTTTCGCGGTGTCGA
>DATMIN010000512.1:0-2994 GCA_035554275.1 Burkholderiaceae bacterium | reverse complement strand
GCAGGAGCACATCGAGCGCGTGCTGACGCACGTGCGCCGGCTCGAGAGCTCGGCCGAGAACGCGGTGCAGATGCACTTCTCGGCGCAGAGCAACCGCACCAACGAGATCATGCGCACGCTGACCGTGCTGACCGCGATCTTCCTGCCGCTGAACCTCGTGACCGGCTTCTTCGGCATGAATTTCGAGGGCCTGCCGCTGATCCACAGCATGCGCGGGTTCTGGATCATCTTCAGCACGATGCTCGTGCTCGGGATCGGCCTGAGCGTGTACTTCTGGCGCAAGCGCTACCTCGGTCCGACGCGCTGAGCGGGCGGCGGCTCGCCCAGCAACTGACGCTCGAAGAAGCCCGCGACCGCGCGATGCGCGGCCGGCAGCGCGGCGCGGTCGAAATCAGGCGGGTCGTTCAGCAGGTCACCGACGAGCCCGGTCAGGCCGGGCGGCAGCGGCGACAGCCACGCGCCGTGCCCGCCCTGCGGCAGATCGGCGAGGTGCTCGCAGCGCGGCCGGCACGCGGCCAGCACGCGGTCCGCATGGAAACGCGGCGTGAGCCACGCATCGCGGCCCGAGGTCAACAGCGCGAGCGGCACCGCGGGCTCGGCGAGCGACACCATGTCGAAGTCGGCCGCCGACGGCACCGCGGCAACGACCGCGGCAACGCGCGGGTCGCGGTGCACCTGCGGCGTGTCGTCGGTGAAGCGCCAGTCGATCACGATGCGCGCGAGCCCCAGCCGCAGCCGATCGAGCGCATCGTCGTGCAGCCGCATGATCAGGCCGACGCAGCTGTTGAAGTCCTCGGCGAGGTGCGCGTCGCAGTGGCGCCTGAAGCCGGCGCGTGACCAGCGCCCGCCGGCCATCGACAACGCGGTATGCCCGCCGGCCGACATGCCGTAGACGCCGACGCGGGTCGTGTCGAGCCGCGCTGCGAAGCGCGTGTCGCCCGCTACCGCGTCGATCGCGTGCGACACCTCGGCCGGTCGCTGCGCCCAGCTGTCGGGGCCGGGATGGCCGTCGTCGAGCGTGTTGTCGCCACGGTGCCACGGCATCGCGACGACGAAGCCGGCCTCGACCAGCGTGCGCGCCAGATCGACGTGGACCCACGGCGATCCGCCCGAGCCGTGCGAGACGATCACGAGCCGGCCGTTGCCGGGCGCCGGCGCGGCGTCCACCGCCAGTCGGAACGTGAACGGACCGCGCCGCACCGCGGTGTCGGCCGCAGCGGCCGGGTAGAAGATCGTCACCGCCGGCGCACTGGCAGCGTCGGGCAAGGAGGTCATGCCGAGCGCGACGTCGGCGCGCGCGGCGAACGCCGCGGCGCACAGCATCGGCAGCGCGAACGCGCGGGCGAGCAAGAGGGATCGGCGAGAAGTCATCGGTGCGCTCCTGGGTCGGAGGCAACGGGCCTCCGCAGGGCCGCACGATGGCGGCGCGGCGCGCGTGCGTCTGGCCGAAGCCGGCGGCCGGCAATGATCGGCTGACCGATTTCAGGAATCGGCGAGCGCGCGGCGCCGGAAGTCGCTCGGGGTCATGCCGCGCTCGGCCTTGAAGGCGCGATTGAACGGGCCGATCGACGCGAAACCCGCGTCCATCGCGATCTCGAGCACGCTCGCGTCGCGGCGCGCGGGGTCGGCGAGCGCGGCGCGCGCCTGCGCCAGCCGCAGGCCGTTGACGTAGGCGCTGAAGTTGCGATGCCCGAGGCGCTCGTGGATGCAGCGCCGCAGCCGGTATTCGGGCACGCCGAGCTTGAGTGCGAGCACGCCGAGCGTCAGGTCGTCGACGCGGTAGACGCGCTCAAAGTGCATCAGCCGGTCGAGCGCGTGCGCGAGGCGTTCCTGCGCGGGGTCCGGCAGCGGGTCCGCCGGCGCAGGCGGGATCGGCGCCACGTCACGGGAGGCAACCGCGGCTTCGGCGCCATCCGCTGCAGCGGGCACGGCCTGCGTCGGCTCGACACGCGCGGGCCGCAGCAGCCCGCCGTCGGCCAGCCGCAGCACCGTCAGCGCCGAGACCAGCGTGATCGCCAGCAGCAGCGCGACGTCGATGCCGGCCGTCGACGCCGACAGGCGGCCCAGCGGCGCGGCCAGGCGCACCGCGACCATCGTCAGCGCGTAAGCCGTGCCGGTGACGACGATGAAGCCGCGCAGCCGGCGGCGCGGCTCGACCAGGTCGCCGCGCCACTGCGACACCGCTGCGGCGATCACCAGCGCCGCGAACACGACCGGCGCGGCCCGCAGCCCCCAGCGCAGCACCACGCTCGGCGCGGCGTGCAGGCCGAGCATCGCCACCGACAGGCAAAAGCCCGCGCCGACCGCGACGACCGCCGCCCAGATCGCGACGTGCCATGCCGCGGGCTCGAACTCGTCGTCGAACAGCGCGCGCGCAAACAGCCAGAACAGCACCGCGTTGCCGACCGACACGCCAACGAGCGGCGCCTGCCACGCGATCGGCCAGCCGCCTTCGATCGCCGGCAGCGCGGCGATCGTCTGCACGATCAGCCCGGCCATGAGCGCGGTGCCGATGCGCGCGGTCGGGTGCGCCGAACGCTCACGCGCCAGCGCCGCGCCAACCAGCAGCAACGTCGCGACGAGCGCGCCGCGCAGCGCGGCGTCGAGCAGCGGCCACGGATCGCTCATGCGCCGCGCCGGTACGGGTCGGCGAAGCCGAGAGCGCGCAGCAGCGCGCTCTCGCGCGCCTCCATGACGCGCGCGTCGGCGTCGCCCTCGTGGTCGAAGCCCTGAGCGTGCAGCGCGCCATGGACCAGCAGGTGCGCGTAGTGCGCATCGAGCGCGAGCCGCTGCGCGCGCGCCTCGGCCGCGACGACATCGGCGCACAGCACCAGGTCGGCGTGGACGAGCGGCTCGCGCGCGTAGTAGAACGTCAGCACGTTGGTGGCGTAGTCGCGGCCGCGGTAATCGCGGTTCAGCGCGCGCGCCTCGTCGGCGCCGACCACGCGCACCGTCAGCTCCGCCGGGGCCTCGAGCGCGGCGCGCAGCCAGCGC
>DATMIN010000511.1:0-14398 GCA_035554275.1 Burkholderiaceae bacterium | reverse complement strand
GGGATGTGCCGCATTCTGCGCGCCGACCATCTCGCGGAACATCGGCTGACGCGTCAGCAGCTCCGCCGGGTGCCCACTGTCGACGATGCGGCCGTCGGCCAGCAGGACGACGCGGTCGAAGCGGTCGAGCAGACTCATCCGGTGAATCGAGGCGACCACGCAGACGCCCGGGAACGCAAGGTCGAGCCGGTCGTAGACCGCGGCCTCGGTGACCGGATCGAGCCCGCTGGTCGGCTCGTCGAGCAGCAGCACGGAGCTGCCGCGCGCGGCGAGGATGCCGCGCGCCAGGCAGACGCGCTGGCGTTGCCCGCCGGAGAGATTGCTTCCGCTTTGCGCGACCCGCGTTTCCAGGCCCAACGGCAGCCCATCGATCAGTTCCGACAGCGCCGCGACACGGGCCGCCAGCGTGATCTGGTCGGCGCTGTGGTCGAGATCGAACGCGAGGTTCTCGCGCAGCGAGGCCTCGAACATCTGGATCTCCTGCGGTATCAGTGTCGCGTGGCGACGCAGGTCGCGGACGCCTATCGACGCGACCCCGTCGAACTCGACGTGCCCGTGCGACGGTTCGTACAGACCGGCGAGCACCTTGAGCAACGTGCTCTTCCCCGAGCCGCTCGCCCCGACCAATGCGATGCGCTCGCCGGCGTGCAGGCGCAGCGACACGTGGTGCAGCCCGACGGCCGAACGCTCGCCATCCGCGCCGGTGTCGGTGTGGCGGTAGGAGAGGTCGCACAGGTCGATGTGGCGCCATGCGGCCGGCGCCTGAGCCGGCGGCTCGGGTGCCTGCGAGCGTGGCGCCGACCAAATCGGGCCGGCGCTCGCATAGTCGGTGCGGATGCGGGCGAAGTTCTGCAGGTTGGCGGCCAGCGAGCCGATCACGCCGCCGGCCTGCTGCGCGTACTGGTAGACCATGAATACCGAGCCCAGCAGCAGCGCACCCCCGGCTTGTGAACGCCAGGCAAACAGCGACACGAGACTCCAGGTCAGCGTGACGCCCAGCAGGTCGACCGCGCACCACTTCCACTCGTTCAGCGTGATGTTTCGTTGCAGCGGCACGGCGACCGCATCGAGACGCCGCGCCAGCAAGCGTCGTGTCGGCTGCTGCAGGCGCAGGCTCAGCACCGTGGTGATGTTGCCGAGGCAGTCGAACAGCGCGGCGGCGTGCGAGCGCTCGGCTGCGTTCTCGTTGCGCGCGAGCCGCATCAATGCGCGGTCGAAGGCGACGATCGTGACGGCCACCGCCGCGAGGCCGCCGAGTGCGACGGCGCCGGTCTGCGGCGACAGCAGCCAGAGCGCCGCCAGCGGACCGGCCAGGTTGACGGTGTTCTGGAGGTAGATGAACTGGCTCTGAGTGAAGTTCGCCAGCGCCTGAGTGGCCTGGGTCATGCGGTGCGCCAGCTCGGCCGGATGCTGGGCCGCGTGCCAGGTGAGCGGCGCTTCGCCGAGCTTGACGTACAGGCGGTCGGTGAGCGCGCGACGAACGCGCAGCGACACGGTGCGCTCGATCACCCGCCCCGGGCCGTGCAATGACCAGCACACGAGGTAGACGCCGATCACGCCACCGATCCACGGCAGACAAGCGGCGGCGCCCTGACCACGCTGCAGCGTGTCGATCGCCTGTGCGGTCAGCCACGGCACCAGCAACTTGACCAACTGTGACGCGACGAGCATCGCCGACGACAGCAGCAGCCAGCCGCGAGCCCCGGCGGCGTACGCCCACATCTGGCGATAGAGATCCGCGACGCCGACGGCCTCGGAAGGATCGGCTCGCGCGAGCGAGCGGGAGGAAAGGCTGGAGGTCGCGGATGTCATGGAGCGAAGGGGCCGGCGGCGAGCGAGTCTTGCCGCCCGGTCAGATGCTCGATTGGACGCAAAGCAAGCCTTCTCCGAGCCGCGGAAAAGCGGCTACGGACCGGCTCAGCTCGAGCGTTCACCCGCGGCCCGCCTCTTTGGACGGTGGCCGACCGCGCCAGCGCGGCTCACCCTAGCCCGCTTGCTCTTCGTCGGTTCTGCTGTCCGCGGCCATTGCGGCGGCTGGACACAAGCCGGGACAACCCCGTCTGAGATCGACCCGGCGTTGGCCGTGTCGTCGACGCAGGTTGTCGATCAGCCGGCAGGCATCAATCGGCGAGCTACCGGCACCGGCGCGAGAAGTTCGGGGACGAGATCGTGCTGGCCGCGATTTCGTCAGCATGGCGCGAATGCGGCGGCGCCGAGAGGTGTCGGCGCCGCCGGTCGTGGATGCCGCGCGTTGCGAACGCAGCGCCTATCGCTCCTTCTTCGCAGGCACTTTGGCGCCAGAGCGCCGCGCCTCCGACAGGCCGATCGCGATCGCCTGCTTGCGGCTCGTCACCTTCTTGCCCGAACTGCCGCTACGCAGCGTGCCGTGCTTGCGCTCGTCGAGCGCGGCGTGGACCTTTTCCTTCGACTTTTCCCCGTACTTGGCCATGTTGATGGCTCCATCGTGGTCGTTCAGAGGCGGGCGCCGTAGTAGTCGTTGACCTGACGGCTGTATTCCGGCGTGTATTCGGGGATATCGCTGTCCGGGTAGCGCGGAGCACCGTCGAGCCGCTCCTTGTCGAGCGGAACCACGTAGCCCTCGCGCGACACGTCGTACTTCAGCATGCTCCACGGAAGAGGGTACCGGTCGGTACCGATGCCGAGAAAGCCGCCGAACTCGAGCACCGCGTAGCGGACGTTGCCTGAGCGCTTGTCGATCATCAGGTCGTCGATCGAACCGAGTTTCGTGCCGGCCTCGTTGTAGACCGTCGTGCCCTCGACCTTTTCCGACGAGATCACGTCGGCGGCCATTCTCGTGGTGGTATCCATAGCGTCTCCTTGCCGTATGAGTGGATCGTCGATGCCGAGCTTTCCGGCGACCGCGAGTGCGCAGCGGATCGTTGCAGCACGCTGCCTTTATCCGCCGGGTCGCGGTGCACGAGGATCGGTACCTGCGCCGCGCGGCTGTAGGAACACTCCGTGGCTTGTCGCCGGGCTACCGCTACTGCGACGGGTCCTACAATTCCTGCCCGGGGCGTGGCTTGCCCGAGTGCGCTGTCGCGTCCTGGCGAGGAGTCGAACCATGGAATCCAAAGGTCGCCGCGCCAGCAGGCGAGGGCGCTCGACGCGCCGACAGCGATGACTCGCGTCGGCGCGCCCCGGCCGGTAGCGTTTCACGACAACCGGCGGCCAGGCGCGGCGCTTGGCCACGATGCATTGACACGGCGGGCGCTGGCGCGCCTGCTCGCCGAGGTTCTGGATGTGGAGTACCTCGGCGAGCCCGACGTCGCGTCGCTCGCGGTGTGCCGTGCGCTGGTGGTGCCGCACGACACGCTGCTGACACTTGCCGAAGCGCGTCGGCTCGGCATACGCTTCGCGCAACACATCTTCGGCGGCGTCGTGCCGCGGCCATTCGTCGCCACCAAGGTCATCGGCCACCCGCTGGCACGCACCCGCGCCATCGCCCCTCGTGGCTGGTCGCGGCGCTTCGCGCACCTGGTCGGCGAGGTCGTCCTGCCCGGCTGCGCAGCTTTCGACGCGCGCGATGCGATTCTCGCCGGCGAGCGTTTGCTGCGTGACGGTGCGATCCGCCTGAAGGAGGCCGGCGGCGTTGGCGGCGCCGGCCAGCATGTGGTCGAGAACGCGGCCCGGCTGCGTGACGTGGTTGCCGCGCTCGAGCGTGCCGCTCTGATGGCCGAAGGCATCGTGATCGAGCGCAACCTGCTCGACGTGACGACGCTCAGCGTCGGCCGGGTGCAGGTCGGCCCGCTCGTCGTGAGCTACGTCGGCACCCAAAGCCTGGTGAAGAACCACCGTGGGCATGACACGTACGGCGGCTCGCACCTGTCGCTCGTCCGCGGTGACGCACCGACGCTGCTGGAGAGCGGCCTGGCGCCGATGCAGCACACGGCAGTCACAAAGGCGCTCGCGTACCACCGCGCCGCGCTCGCGTGCTTCCGCGGGCTGATCGCCACGCGCGCCAACTACGACGTCGCTTGCGGCCGCGATGCCAAAGGCCATTTACAGTGTGGCGTGCTCGAGCAGTCGTGGCGGATCGGCGGCGCCACCGGCGCCGAACTGCTCGCCGTGCGCGCTTTTCGAGACGACCCGTCGCTCGCGGCCATCGAAGCCTCGACGCACGAGGTCTATGGCGATCCTGGCAGTTTGCCCGAAGGTGCGCACGTGCTGTACGACGGCCTTGACGACGCGGGATTGGGCCGACTGGTCAAATATGCGCAGGTGCACCACGATGGCCACACACGACGAACCGGTTGAAATCAGCGTCGATGATGACGTGATCGCGGGCCGGTTCATCACCCCCGGCACGCTGATACCAGGCGTCCTGTTCGTGCACGGCTGGGGCGGGAACCAAGAGCAATACCTTGCGCGCGCGCGTGAGGTGGCCGCACTCGGGTGCGTCTGCTTGACGTTCGACCTGCGCGGCCACGCCGGCACCAAGCTGCAATACGAGACCGTGACCCGCGAGCACAACCTGCGCGACGTGCTGGCCGCATACGACAGGCTCGCCGGCCGCCGTCACGTCGATCCGGCGGCGATCGCGCTGGTCGGCAGCAGCTACGGCGGGTACCTCGCGTCGGTCGTCACCTCGCTGCGACCCGTCCGATGGCTCGGCCTGCGCGCGCCCGCGCTCTACATCGACACCGACTGGAACAGCCCGAAGCTGGCGCTCCATCGCGAGCAAGACCTGATCGGATACAGGCGCGCGTTCGTGCCGGCGGCCAACAACCGTGCGTTGCGCGCCTGCGCCGCATTCGGCGGCGACGTCCTGCTGATCGAGTCGCAGTTCGACGACATCATCCCGCCGGCGGTGCTCAACAGCTACCGAGAAGCCTGCAAGAGCTCCCGCTCGCTGACTTACCGGCTGATGGACGGCGCCGATCACGGTTTGACCGACGAGGCCGACCAGCGCGCCTACACCGCCGTGCTGGTCGCCTGGTTGCGCGAGATGATCGCCGGCGCACGCGCCGGCAAAGTCGAGCCGCGCGGCCGGCCGACCAGTGGCGACGCGGAGCGACCCGAGTCACCGCCCGAGGCCGACTGAGGCTTCGGGTCGAGGCAAAGGCGACAGGCGGTTGGCGTTGGCCCGAGGTCGAGCCGTCGGGAAGCAATCTGCGGCGCGTCCGGACCTCGACGTCCGATGCGCCTCAGATCGCTCCCACACTGCCCGTCACCGGCAGAACGAAGGGGCGACGGCCTACTTTCCGACCAGGCCGGCAACGACCAGAATCAACTCACCCACATCGAAGGGCTTCGCCAGATGCGCCTGGTATCCAGCAACCAGCGAGCGCTTTCGGTCCTCAGAACGCGCGAACGCCGTAAGCGCCACTGCAGGGATTCGACCGCTACGGGCTTCGACGGCACGCAGCGCGCGAATCAATTGGTAGCCATCCATCCCGGGCATACCGACATCGCTAACGATGATCGAAGGCCTCGTCGTCTTCAACGCCGCCAGCACGTCTTCGGCCGAACTGAAAGCCGTGACCTGCGCCCCCTGATCCTTCAGGACTCTTCCCAACAGCTCTCGAGCGTCCGGCTCGTCATCGACGATGAACGCGTGAACCCCGTCGAGCTTGGGCAGGGCGAGAACTTCCCCCGACTGCGGCTCCGCCGCCGGGTGGATGCGCTCGCTGTTCTCGTCCTCCATCTGGACGATCGAAAGCGGCAGTTCGACCACGAAGGTTGAACCCTGGCCCTCTCCGGGACTGGCGACCCTGATGGTCCCGCCATGCAGTTCGACAAGTTGCTTGGAGATGGCGAGGCCCAGTCCGAGACCACCGAAGGCTCTGCTCGCCGAGCTGTCCCTTTGAGAGAAACGGTCGAACACATGAGGCAGGAAACTGGCTGGAATACCGATCCCCGTGTCGCTCACGCTCAACTCGACATGCGAGTTCACTCGCTGCAAGACGATCTGTACCCGGCCGCCCTTCGGGGTGAACTTGATTGCGTTGCCGAGCAAATTCCAGATCACCTGCTGGAGCCGGCCACCGTCGGCGCTGACCGTCGCCGGTGCGGAGTCGAGAACGGCCTGCAGCCGGATGTCCTTCGCCTCCGCTGCCGGCCGTGCCGAGTCAATGGCAGCCTGGACGACGCCCAGAAGAGAGAGTTGATGCAGATCGAGCCGGATCTTGCCGGTCATCATCTTGCTCAGATCCAGAAGATCGTCGATGAGCTGGACTTGCGCGCGAGCGTTGCGGTCGATCACCTCGATCGCTCGCCTGATCTTCTCGGCAGGTTCGGCGTCGGCAGAGCGCAGGAGCACCTGTGTCCACCCGAGGATGGCGCTCAGCGGTGTTCTCAGCTCGTGCGAGAGCGTGGCCAGGAACTCGTCCTTGACGTGGGTCGCCCGCTGCGCAGCCATACGCGCGCTGCGCTCCGCTTCCAGTAGCTCGTCACGCTCCTGACTCACGATCTGCGCCGCCTCGATGCGCTTTCGTTCGGTCAGGTCACGCGTGAGCTTGGCAAAGCCTACAAGGCGGTGGCTGTCGTCGCGCAGCGCGGTGATGGTGACGTTGGCCCAGAACATGGTGCCGTCCTTGCGAAGACGCCATCCCTCGTCAGTGAACCTGCCGTTCGCCGTTGCCATCTGCAGCTCATGCTCCGGCCATCCGCTCTGTCGCGCATCGGCCGGGTAGAACCGGGAGAAGTGCTGGCCGACGATTTCGTCCGCCCTGTAGCCCTTGATTCGTTCGGCCCCGACGTTCCAGGTCGCCACTCGGCCGTTGACGTCAAGCATGAAGATCGCGTACTCGGCCACGCCTTCCACGAGCAGGCGGAACCGCTCTTCGCTCTGACGGATCGCCTCCTCATGGTTGCGCCGTTGAGTGAGGTCGCGTGTGACCTTTGCAAAGCCGATCAGCCGGCGTTCACCGTCACGGACGGCCGTGATGACGACATTGGCCCAGAACAGCGACCCGTCCTTGCGAACTCGCCAGCCCTCGTCCTCGAAGGCGCCGACTTCCTCGGCGACCTTGAGTTCGTGCGCAGGCAGCCCCCGTGCGAGCGCTTCGGGCGGATAGAACCGGGAGAAGTGCTGGCCGATGATCTCGTCGGCTCGGTAGCCCTTGAATCGCTCCGCACCGGCGTTCCAGGTAAGAACGTGGCCTTGGGGGTCGAGCATGAATATGGCGTAGTCGCGGACACTCTCGACGAGCAGTCGAAAGCGTTCTTCGCCTTCTTGCATGCTCGGAACCGGGGCGGGGGGAGTTGTTGCCACGAACCACCCTACAAGCACTTGCTCATGACAGAGATCCCATTAACGTGTCTGGATGCATTTCGTCGAGCAATCTGAGAGCTTCCGCCTCGGGCATCTGCTGACTAGAAAGGAGCGCCTCCAACAACCCTGCGACCTCCAGCTTGTACAGGATTCCCATGGACCAGTTCGAGAACTTTCGGATGGGGACCACATGGTCGATGGCCACTACGAGTTCACTATGGCGTTCATCCTTGCGAATATGAGCAAGTAGTTGTTCGAGTGCTTCAGGGTCACCCTCGAGAACTTGCGCAAAGTGTTGGCCAGAAAATAGGAGGCAACCCGTAAAGTCTCGTTGACGGTTGTTGCGCTGCGAGATCCACAAGATTTGACGAACGTCGCTATCGGTCAGCCCGGTGCGCGCTCGGCTGAAGTAGAAAAGCTGCCGCAACCTTGTCATCGACTTCTCCAGATTTCAAGCGCTCGGACAGCATCGGGTGGTGTGCAGCGGCGCGAGGCCTCGTTCGACCGATGTCCGAGCATAGCCTGTTGTCTCAGCGGGGCGCTCGTCTGTTGAGCTTTACGTAGTCCACGACATCACCACAGCTCGGCCTGCTTCCAGCACGCAGTGATGATCGATGCGGCTCTGCATTCGTCGGCCATCTGTTGAATCGGCGAGAGCGGCGAAGAAACTGGCGGGGCGGCAGAGCCATGAAGTGCCGTAGACAACCCATCGCGAGATGACCGGCAACGTATGCGCGAGGCACGGAGTACCACCGCGCGCCAACATGCCCTAAAAGTCGTCTCGGATCGTGCCTTCGGCCGCGCGCTCGTTGCGGTCGCGCTTGCAAAAAAAGTCTGTTGCATTCGCCAAACGAGTGTGTAATACTGGCACAAACACAGTATCACAACGATTGTGCCGACCAGTACTCGCTTTGCCGTCGCTGTTCACGTGCTGACCGCTATGGCGGTCAGTGGCCGTGTGCCGATACGATCGGAGGATCTTGCCCATTCGGCCAACACGGGACCGGTCGTGATTCGCGGTCTGCTGTCGCGGCTGGCGGATGCGGGTCTCACACGGTCCCAGCTCGGCGCGGGTGGCGGTTCGCTGCTCGCGAAGCGCCCAGGTGAGATACGTCTCGTGGATGTGTATCGGGCGGTCGAGGATACTGAACTCTTCTCCCTCCATAGAACGCCTCCTTGTGAAAGCTGTGCGGTGGGAGGCAATATCTTGGAGGCGATTCGACCGGCCTTGAAGCGAGCTCGCAATGCTCTTGAGCGCGAGCTTTCGAAAGTCACCATCGCAGATACCGCAGTCGAAGTTGCCCGTCTAGGGAAGTTCGTGGCACCGCTGGAGTGGTGAGTTTCGGTGTCAGGTTTTGTTCACCCGTAAAGGTCGTTGTGGTGATGACACAGTGTCATAAGTGCGCGCCCGCGAACTATTTGCAGATCGATCCACCGGCTCCTGGGGCGCTGGTGCTTCGCAACTTTTGAGCCCCATTTTTCAACGGAGAGAGTAATGAGCATCGGTATCATCGGAGCTGGTGGCCTTGGGGCCAATGTCGCGCGTGCACTCGCAAAGAAGGGCATTTCAGCCACCATTTCCAATCGGCGCGGGCCAGCGTCGTTGGCGTCGCTTATCGAGGAAGTCGGCCCTTCCATCAAGGCGGGGACTGTTCTCGAGGCGGCCAGCGCGGATATCGTCCTGCTCGCCGTGCGGTGGGTAGACGTCAACAAGGTGCTGTCGGGGTTGCCGGCCTGGAACGGCCGAATTGTGATCGACGGCACCAACCCCGTGGAGTTCCTGGACCCGAACGCACCGAAGGACCCTAGCAATCCTCTTGCGGCTTACGGCATCAAGGCGATCGATCTTGGGGGGAAGCCTTCGAGTGTTGTCGTTCGTGACTTGCTCCCCGGCGCTCGTGTCGTCAAGGCTCTGAATCATCTTGACGTCTCCGTGCTGACCCAAACAGAGGTTTCCGGGGGAACCCGCGTTCAGTTCTATTCCGGCGATGACGCCGACGCAAAGGCAGAGGTCAGAAGGCTCCTCGAGTCCGCTGGATACTTCGCCGTGGACCTCGGCTCTCTCGCCGTGGGCGGTGCACTGGCGCAGCTTCCGTTCGGGCCGCTCGCCGCCATCAACTTCATCAAGATCTGACGGACTTGCTTCCCGCCGACCATCGCCGCGGCGTTGGGTGGCGGGAAGTCTCGCCAGGTGGAAAGTTCACCGGACGGACCCCGTGCTCATCGAACGGCGAGATCGGCGAGACTCCGCAGGCTCCTAGTCCTGCGGATAGGCGTCAGGCGACGCCGCCGCCGCGGGATCGGGCTTGCGCGGCGCGAGTTCCGCGAACTGCGACGAACTCGTCGGCACGTGACGCAGCACGACCTGGTGCTCCAGGATCGCGTCGACCGCGAATTCGTCGTCGAGCGGCCCGGGTCCGCGCAGCGTGACGGTGCGTCCGCGCCCGAAGAAGACGAGGGCAGGTTCGCCTTCGATGACCAGGTGGCCGACAAACTTGTACGGCATCGGCACTGCCGCGGGGCGGGTGGCGAGCGCCGGTGTCGGTTGGGGCGCCGCGATGCGCGGTGCTGCCGCTGGCGCGAGAACACTCGCCGGTGCGGCGATCATGACGGGCGCGATGGCGCCCTCACTCATGCCGCCTTGGGTGACGGCCGAAACGATGCGGCCGGCCGGCGGCTGTTCGCCCGGCAGCGCCCGCAGGCAGAGTGCAGCAAGCGACGCGCCGAGCGCGACGCCCACCGCGACGACGGGCGGCCACCGCCGGCGAGTGCGCATCCAGATTAACGCCATCGTCAGCTCCCGTGGGCAGGCAGCACGAAGGTCGTGGGCAGCAGCACGCGATCGACACGGACATCGCCGGGATAGGTAACGACCACCGGTGTGCGCGCGTCCTCGCGAGTGTCGTCATCATCGCCATGATGATCGACCAGTCGGCATGCGGCAACGCCGTTCGCGCTCGTCTTCCCGGCGCACCCGGAGTGCGGGGCGCGGTTGAAGTAGACCGTGACGCCCGACATCGGCCCGCTGTCGTCTGAGACCTGGACCGCCACGTCGTCGGGGTCGGACGGTGCTGTCGCGATCGGGTTCATGGCGACATTGCGCCACGGCGTCATCGCGAACGGGCTGCCCGCCAGAGCGGCGGCATGCGCACGCTCGCCGGCCAATTCGCGCAACAGGCCTGCGTGGGCGACGGCCCGGCCCGCCGCGTCGCAAGGCCGCGAGCCGACCGCGAAGCAGTAGCGCCCCAGCGCTTCGTGTCGAAGGATCAGCGCGTACAGTTGTTCGAGCGCGAGGACATTGAGCGCGGCGCTGCTCGCATCGGGCAGAAACTGCACCGACACGTGCTCGTCACCGCCATGGCCCGCGTACCGCATCACCGCGACCGCGACCGGCGCTTCGTCGGGGCCGCGGCGCGCGAGCACCACGGCCCACTGCGAGCCCTGCCGTATTCGCGCCTGCACGAAGGTCGGCTCGTCGCGCGACACGAGCGTCGACCGCAGCACGGGCCGGTAATCGTGCGCCTGCAACGCAGGCGCCGGCCGACTCGCGCAGCCCGCGAGCAGGACGCTGGTGGCGGCAATCAGCCACCAGCGCCCGGAGCCGCGCGCACTGATGCCCGGGGCCTGCGGGCTCAGCGCTCGTTGCAGTTTCCGTTGCTGCATACCAGCGCCGAGGTCTCGGCACTCAGGTCGACGAAGCTCGTGGTCTGGGCGCCCGCAAACTTCGCCGTCAGGTGGTCCTTGTGGGGGCGCAGCGGACGGACATCGCACGACGCCACGCCGTCGGCGCCGGTCGTCGCGCTGCACGACGCGCCGGTCTCCGCCACCGAGAAAGTCACCGGTTGGCCGGTCAGCGGACCCCAACCGTTGCTGACCTTGGCTGCGACGCGTGTCGGCGAGGGGCTACCGTCAACGAAGTCGATCGTGTTGAAGCGCCACACCGGAGTCACGATCGTGGCATCGAGCCGGGTGAGCCAAGCCGCCGAGCACTCTCTGGCTACCGCGAGCTGGCGCATCACGGATTCGTGCCCGTAAATGTTCTGGCTCGGGTTGGTGCGGCCCGTGGCGTTGATCTGGTCCAGCTTCTCACCCTCGCCGTCCCAGTAGATGTGGGGTGTCATGACCCCGTCCACGTTCAACACCCCGGCCATCGCGTACGTGCGCTCGATCGAGTCGAGATAGTTCGCCACATCCGGGATCGAGCTGGTCATCGACTGCCCACCGTTGATCAGAACCCGCTTCGTCTGGCCCCAGTCCTTCACCTCGAGCACGGCCGAGGTCGAGCCGGGGGTGTGGCCGGGGGTCGGCAGGATCCAGAAGGTCTTTCCGCCAATCGTCATCTGGCGCATCGCGAGGTTCGTCGAGTCGATGAAGGTTGGCTTGTAGGTCTTGCCGCCGGGGGAGCCCAGGGTGTTGTCGGCCGAACCGATATAGGAGCGCGCACCCAGGTTGTCGAGCGCCCATTTGGCGCCGCCGTCGTGGTCGCCGTGGCCGTGGGTGAGGAAGATCGCCTTCAGCGGGAAGGAAGGAGCCAGGCCCAGCGACTGCAACGCCGGATAGTTGAATGTGGTGAACTCGGTGGCACTGTTGCCGGAATCGACCTGCACGATCCCGTCGGCCGTCTTGATCATGTACTGCCCGACGTAGTGGTTCCCGACGAACCAGACGTCGTCGAAGATCTGCGTGAGGGGAATGCGGTACTGATTGTTGTTCGCTCCGGTCGTGTTGTTCCAGGCCCGAGCCGCGAGGACGATGGCATTGTTGTCGTCGGGAAGATTGCAATAGAAGGCGCGCGAGTACTTCATCATGAAGGGGTCGCCGCCCACGTTGCGCGTCGCGGCGTCGCGGTGGACGTCGCTCTGAGTCTGGGCTCCGGCGAGGGCGGTCGCGGTCGCGAGCGAGGCCGCCGCCAGCGCGAGCTTGAGTCGAGAGTGTTGGTGCATCACGGTCTTGTCTCCTGTCGTTGGTGGGTATGTCGAGGGGCGCTATCGATGCCGACCTCCTCGGCGGGGCTGCGCTACTCGATCGTCACCTTCGCATCGCGCACCAGCTTCGCGAACTTCTCGGTCTCGCCCTTGATCTGCGCGGCCATCTGCTCGGGGCTGTTGCCGATCGGCTCGGCGCCGATCTCTTCCATGCGTTTGCGGAAGTCGGGCGACTTGATGATCTTCACCATCTCGGCGTTCAGGCGCGCCACGATCTCCTTCGGCGTCGCCGCGGGGGCCAGCACGCCGAACCAGGTGCCGATGTCGAAGCCCTTGAGGCCGGCCTCGTCGAGCGTCGGCACGTCGGGCAGGGCCGACGAGCGCGTGGCCGTCGTCACGGCCAGCGCGCGCAGCTTGCCGCTCTTGATGTGCTGCAGCACCGGCGTCACGGTGTCGAACGACATCGTGATCTGACCGCCGAGCAGGTCGGTGGCGAGCGGGGCGCTGCCCTTGTACGGAATGTGCGCGATGCTGGTGCCGGTCAGGTTCTCGAACTGGGTGCCGATCAGGTGCTGCGCCGTGCCGTTGCCGTTCGAGCCGTAGTTGAACTTGCCCGGCTGCGCCTTCAGCATCGCCACCAGCTCGGCCACGTTCTTCGCCGGCGTGGCGGCATTGACGACAAGCACGTTCGGCACCAGCGCGATCTCGGTGATCGGCGCCAGGTCCTTCTGGAAGTCGTACGGCAACTTCTTGTAGACGCTCGATGCGATCGTGTGATGCACCGCGCCTACCAGCAAGGTGTAGCCATCGGGCTTCGACTTGGCCACGTAGTCGGCGCCCAGCGTCGCGCCGGCGCCGGGCTTGCTCTCGACGATCACCGCCTGGCCGAGGCTTTGGGTCAGCTTGTCGGCGAGCGCGCGGGCCAGCACGTCGGTGGTGCCGCCGGCCGGGAACGGCACGATCAGGCTGATCGGTTTCTGCGGCCAGGCCTGCGCCAGCGCAGCGCCGGCGCTCAGCGTGGCGGCGAGGGCGACGGCCTTCAGCAAGCGTCGGCGGTGAAAGAATGGCTCGAGGTTCATCGTTGTCTCCTTTTCTTGTATTCGTGACGGCCGTGCGGCTAGGCCGCCTTGCGCTGCGCGTTGGCGCCGAGCAATTCGCACACGGCCTGGGTCACCTGTGCCGTCGTCGCCTTGCCTCCGAGGTCACCCGTGTGCAGGGCAGGGTTGGCGGTCACCTGTTCAATGGCGCTCATCACCTGGTTCGCGGCATCGGCCTCGCCGAGGTGCTCGAGCATCATCACGACCGACCAGAAGGTGCCGACCGGGTTCGCCAGGCCCCGGCCCATGATGTCGAACGCCGAGCCGTGGATCGGTTCGAACATCGACGGGTAGCGGCGCTCGGGGTCGATGTTGCCGGTCGGCGCGATGCCCAGGCTGCCGGCGAGCGCGGCGGCCAGGTCGGAGAGGATGTCGGCGTGCAGGTTGGTCGCGACGATGGTGTCGAGCGTCGCCGGCCGGTTGATCATGCGGGCGGTCGAGGCGTCGACCAGTTCCTTGTCCCAGCTGACATCGGGGAACTCCTTCGAGACCTGCAGTGCGATCTCGTCCCACATCACCATCGCGTGGCGCTGCGCGTTGCTCTTGGTGATCACCGTCAGCAGCTTGCGCGGGCGCGACTGCGCGAGCTTGAACGCGAACCGCATGATGCGCTCGACACCGGCGCGCGTCATGATCGAGACGTCGGTCGCCGCCTCGATCGGGTGGCCCTGGTGAACGCGGCCGCCGACGCCCGAGTACTCGCCTTCGGAGTTCTCGCGCACGATGACCCAGTTCAGATCGTCGGGGCCGCAGCGCTTCAGCGGGCCGTCGATGCCGGGCAGGATGCGCGTCGGCCGCACGTTGGCGTACTGGTCGAAGCCCTGGCAGATCTTCAGGCGCAGGCCCCACAGCGTGATGTGGTCGGGGATGTGCGGGTCGCCGGCCGAGCCGAACAGGATCGCGTCCTTGTTGCGGATCGCCTCCAGCCCGTCGGCCGGCATCATCGCGCCGGTCTCGAGGTAGCGCTCGCACCCCCAGTCGAGCTCGTGCCAGCGAAACCCGAAGTCGTGGCGGGCGCCGGCGCGCTCGAGCACGCGCTGGGCGGCGGGCACGACCTCGCCGCCGATGCCGTCGCCCGGGATGACGGCGATGTCGTGGACGGGATCGGTCATCGCGCCGGATCCTCTCGCTTCCGCGCGCCC
>DATMIN010000510.1:0-3240 GCA_035554275.1 Burkholderiaceae bacterium | reverse complement strand
CCCGGCGCCGACACGTCGGCGGTGCAGCGTGACCTGCGTACGCTGTCGAGCGCGCTCGGGCTCGATGGCGCGCTGCTCGAGTTCGCCTCGGTCGGCGAGATCCGCACGACCTCGCTGCGCATCTTCGACCGCAGCTTCGCTGTCACCTACTGGCTGCAGGCGGTCGCGATCGCGATCGGGCTGTTCGGCATCGCGGCGAGCTTCTCGGCGCAGGTGCTGGCGCGGCGGCGCGAGTTCGGGCTGCTCGCGCACCTCGGCCTGACGCGGCGCCAGGTGCTCGCGATCGTCGCGATCGAGGGCGCGGTGTGGACGGCGGTCGGCGCGCTGCTCGGCCTGGCGCTTGGCCTGGCGGTCAGCGTCGTGCTCGTGAAGGTCGTGAATCCGCAGAGCTTTCACTGGACGATGGAGTTGCTGCTGCCGTGGGCGCGGCTCGGTGCGCTGTGTGCGGCCGTCGTGCTCGCCGGCACGCTGACCGCGTGGCTCGCCGCGCGCCGCGCCGCGTCGCGCCAGATGGCGCTGGCGGTGCGCGAGGACTGGTGAGGCGCAGCCGCGCCGAAACCGTCACACTCGCGCACCACGCCGTCCATCGAAAGGCCAACCACGATGATTGCCACCCTGCTCGTCGGGCTCGTCGCCGCGATCCACGTCTACATCGTCGTGCTCGAGATGTTCCTCTGGGACCAGCCGTTCGGCCGGCGCGTCTTCGGCAACAGCGCCGAGTTCGCCGCGGCGTCGAAGGTGCTGGCCGCGAACCAGGGCCTGTACAACGGCTTCCTCGCCGCCGGCCTGGTGTGGGGGCTGATGCCGGGCGGTGGCGGCGTGCCGGTGCAGCTGTTCTTCCTCGGCTGCGTGATCGTCGCCGGCATCTACGGCGCGATCACGGTGGGCATCAAGATCCTGCTGGTGCAGGCCGTGCCGGCGGCGCTCGCGATGGCCGCGGTGCTGCTGTCGCGCTGAACGCGGCGCTGATCTGCGATGCCGAGCCGTCGGCGCCGATCGCCCTGGAGCGGCCTGCTGCAGCGCTCGGTCCGGCGCTCGCTGAGCGCGTTCCAGCGCAGCACGAAGCGTGCGGTGGCGCAGGCGAACCGCCTCGCGAAGAAGACCGTCACCAAGCCGGCCCGGCCGCGCCGCGCACCGCGACGGCCGGCGAGCGCGTGGCTCGACGCCGTCGCGCGCGGTGCGGGCGGCGCGCGCCGCTACCTGCTCTATCGGCCTGCGGGCGCGAGCGCGACACCGCTGCCGCTGCTCGTGCTGCTGCACGGCTGCGCACAGGACGCCGCCGGCATCGCGCGCAGCACGCGCATCGAGCGCGTGGCGGCGCGCGCGGGCTTCATCGTGCTGTGCCCGCAGCAGGAGCGGCTCGCCAATCCGCACGGCTGCTGGAACTGGTTCGGGGGGCGCTCGGGGCGCGCGCTCGCCGAGGCGGCGAGCATCGTCGGGGCGGTCGACGACGCGTGTGCGCGGCACGGCGCCGACCCGGCGCGCGTCGCGGTCGCGGGGCTGTCGGCCGGCGCGAGCATGGCGGCGCTGCTCGCGCTGCACCATCCGCAGCGCTTCGCGGCGGTCGCGATGCATTCGGGCGTCGCGCCCGGCGCGGCGCGCTCGAGCGCCGGCGCGCTCGGTGCGATGCAGGGCCGGCGCCGCGCGCCGCCGCTCGGTGAGCAAGCGATCGCGTTGCCGCCGCTGCTGGTGATCCAGGGCACGGCCGACGCGGTGGTCAACGTGCGCAACGGCCGCACCGCCGCGCAGCTCTGGGCCGACGCGGCCGGTGCCATCTCGCGCCCGCCGCGCAGCGTGCAGCGCGGCACGCGCCTGGTCGCGACGCTCACCGACTACCGCCGCGGCCCACGGCTCGTTGCAACGCTGTGCGAGATCGCCGGCCTCGGCCACGGGTGGAGCGGCGGCGCGCCCGGCCAGCCGCACAGCGATGCGCGCGGGCCTGATGCGGCACGCATGATCTGGACGTTCGCCGCGCGCTGCTTCGCGCGTTTGGATCAGTCGGCAGCAAAGCAGTAGAGCAAACCGGTGCCGCCGGTCGTCTTCAGCGCATCGGGGCTGCAGCCGCGCGACAGGTGCGACGAGTTCCACGACTTCGCCGGCACGCTCTCGTCGAGGCCGGTGCGGTCGCTGTGGCCGAGCATCGCCGAGCCCTCGCCGCTCTGCGTCCAGTTGCCGCAGGTGCTGTTGACGTTGCCGGCGATGAACGTGCCGTCGGGCTGCGAGCCGGTCAGGATGTCGTGCGTGTTCGGCGTGTCGCCGTAGCCGTTGACGACGCCGCCGGTCTCGGTCAGCGCGGTCTGCTTGGTCAGGTTGTTGGCGCCGTGCAGCTGGGCCACGTCGCTCGCGATCACGACGCCCTTCGCGTTCGTCCACGGGCCCTTGCCGATGCGGTCGCGCGCGTTGATGCCGGGCACGTTCGGCGTCGGCTGCTGGCTCAGGTAGGCGCGCCAGGTGCGGTTGCCGGCGCCGGCCGCGGCGGCGAGCGTCTGGCACTGCTTGTCGGCGCCGGCCAGGCCGCCGAGGTCGGCACCCTTGCCCGGGTTGGCGCTGGTGACGAAGAAGGACATGCCGGTCTTCGCACCGGGCAGCGCGCTGCAGGCGACGAGCGCCGCGGCGGCGACGACCGATGAGACGGCGGCGACGGCGATCCGCTTCGAGTGATGGACGATCGGCATGTTGTTCTCCTCGGTTCGACGGGTGAAAAGTCTTCTGCGCGGCGAGTCCGCCGCAAGTTCGGCGCGGCCACGCCCAGGGCAAAGACCGAGGCCATTGAAGCACGCGACCGAAGGGCGACCCCGGCGGCGGGTCATCCGTCGGCGCCGTGCGATGCTCGCCGCATGCACCGACGCACGCTGCTTGCCGCCGCCACCGCCGCCCTCGCGCTGCGGCCCGACGCGCACGCCGACGCCGCCGGCGCATTGCAGTTCCCCGCCGACTTCGGCGCGCACCCGCGCTCCCGCACCGAGTGGTGGTACCTGACCGGCCGGCTGCAGGCCGGCGCGCGCACCTGGGGCTTCCAGATCACGTTCTTCCGCTCGTCGACGCGGCTCGCGTCCGCGGCCGCATCCGCACCTGCATCCGCTTCCACGAGCCGCTTCGCGCCGGCGCAGCTGCTGTTCGCGCACGCCGCGCTCACCGATCTCGAGGGGAAGAAGCTGCGCCACGACCAGCGCATCGCGCGCGCCGGCTTCGGCATCGCGCAGGCGCGCGACGACGACACCGGCCTGGTGCTGCGCGACT
>DATMIN010000509.1:0-7025 GCA_035554275.1 Burkholderiaceae bacterium | reverse complement strand
CGATCACGAGCGTGGGCACGCCCATCACGTCGGCCGCGAGGCGCGCGGCGTGCAGCTTGGCGACGGCTTCGCGCGTCGGCACCAGCACCTTGCCGCCCATGTGGCCGCACTTCTTGACCGACGCGAGCTGGTCTTCGAAGTGAACGCCGGAAGCGCCCGCGTCGATCATCGACTTCATCAGCTCGAACGCGTTCAGCACGCCGCCGAAGCCGGCTTCGGCATCGGCGACGATCGGCGCGAAGAAGTCGATCTCGTTCTTGCCCTCCGACCACTGGATCTGATCGGCGCGCGTGAACGTGTTGTTGATGCGCTTGACGACCATCGGCACCGAGTTCGCCGGGTACAGCGATTGGTCGGGGTACATCTCGCCGGCGAGGTTGGCGTCACCGGCCACTTGCCAGCCCGACAGGTAGATCGCCTTCAGCCCGGCCTTGACCTGCTGCAGCGCCTGGTTGCCGGTGAGCGCGCCGAGCGTGTTGACGAACGGCTCGTTGTTGACGAGGTTCCACAGCTTCTCGGCGCCGCGGCGGGCCAGCGTGTGCTCGGGCTGGATCGAGCCGCGCAGGCGCACCACGTCGGCGGCCGAGTAGCCGCGCTTGACGCCTTTCCAGCGCGGGTTCTCGGCCCAGTCTTTCTCGAGGGCGGCGATCTGCTGTTCGCGGGTGGCTTGGGTCATGGCGGGGCTCCGGAGTGGTTGAAAAGAATCGGGTCGTCGGTGGAGTCAAGCATAGCGAGTCGACGCGATGCTGCAAGACTTGTGTCTTATATAAGAGCGAAAATCTACTTCAATAAAATCATGTAGTTAGATTCGTACTCTCACGATGCGGTGTAAAAGTCTCGCGTCGCGAAAGACGATGATGCAGCGCAGCATACGCCGATTCCACGATGCGCAATGGCGCGCGCGATCGTGAAAAAACATGCCTCAGGCGAGCCCGAGCCAGCGCCGGTAGATGTGGTCGGCGAACCGCTGCTGAGCCGGCAGCGCGGTCTCGGCCTCGCGCCGCATCGCCGCGCCGCTCTGCACGCTGAGGTGCTCGCGCTGCATCCGCAGGTAGGCCGGGTCGACCGAGGCCGACCACGCTGCGAGCTTGTGCCGGTCGAGTTCGACGTGGAACTGCATCGCCAGGTGCGGCCCGATCGCGAACGCCTGGTTCGGGCATGCCGCGCTCGTCGCGAGCCGCTCGGCGCCGGCGGGCAGGTCGAAGCTCTCGAGGTGCCAGTGGTAGACGGTGCGCTCGCCGGGCTCGTCACCGAACCACGCACGCGCGGCCGCCGAGTCGGCCACCTGCAGCGGCTGCCAGCCGATCTCCGGCGCCGGCGACGCGACGACGCGCGCCCCGAGCGCGCGCGCCATCAGTTGCCCGCCGAGGCAGTGGCCAATGACCGGTATGCCGCGCTCCATCGCCTGCAGGATCAGCCGCTCGGCCTGGCGCAGCGACGGCAACGCGTCGTTCGCGCTCATCTCGCCGCCGAGCAGCGCGAGCGCGCGGTAGCCGCCGATCGACGCCGGGTAGCCCTGCCCGGCCTCTGAGTTGCGGACCTCGAACGCAATGCCGCGCCCCACGAGCCAATCGGCAAGATAGCCGGGGCCGTCGGGCGTCAGGTTCTGCAGGATCAGCACGGGCGCTGCGCGGTTCACGGGGTGGTCACGGTAGGCACTCTCGGGTTTCATTAGACTGCAGTCATGCGCGCCGCGTCCCGCGGCCGGCCGGCCCCTCGGAGACACGCCATGCACAAGGACGATCCTGCCACCCTCGCGCCCGCTGCGGCCGCCGCGGCGGCGTCGCGCCCCGCGTCGATGGACGCCTTCTGGATGCCCTTCACCGCGAACCGCCAGTTCAAGCAGGCGCCGCGCCTGCTCGCCAGGGCCAAGGGCATGCACTACTGGACGCCCGAGGGCCGCCAGATCCTCGACGGCATCGCCGGCCTGTGGTGCGTGAACGCCGGCCACGCGCGGCCGAAGATCGTGCAGGCGATCGCTGCGCAGGCCGAAGAGATGGACTTCGCGCCGCCGTTCAACATGGGCCATCCGAAGGCGTTCGAGCTGGCCGAGCGGCTGGTCGAGCTGACGCCGAAGGGCCTGAGCAAGGTGTTCTTCACGAACTCGGGCTCCGAGGCCGTCGAGACCGCGCTGAAGATGGCGATCGGCTACCACCGCGCCCGCGGCGAAGGCGCGCGCACCCGGCTGATCGGCCGCGAGCGCGGCTACCACGGTGTCAACTTCGGCGGCATCACGGTCGGCGGCATCGTGGGCAACCGCAAGAACTTCGGCCCGCTGCTGCCGGGTGCCGATCACATCCGCCACACCCACGACCTGGGCAAGAACGCTTACTCGCGCGGCGCGCCCGAGCACGGCGTCGAGCTGGCCGACGACCTTGAGCGGCTGGTCGCGCTGCACGATGCGTCGACGATCGCCGCGGTGATCGTCGAGCCCGTCGCCGGCTCGACCGGCGTGCTGCTGCCGCCCAAGGGCTACCTGAAGCGGCTGCGCGAGATCTGCGACAAGCACGGCATCCTACTGATCTTCGACGAGGTGATCACCGGGTTCGGGCGCCTCGGCTCGCCGTTCGCCGCCGGCCACTTCGACGTGACGCCGGACATGATGACGGTCGCCAAGGGCCTGACCAACGGCTGCGTGCCGATGGGCGCGGTGTTCGTCAAGCAGGCGATCCACGACGCGTTCATGACCGGGCCCGAGCACCTGATCGAGTTCCCGCACGGCTACACCTACTCGTCGCATCCGCTGGCGTGCGCGGCCGCGCTCGGCACGCTCGACACCTACGCCGACGAAGGCCTGCTGACGCGCGCCGCGACGATGGCGCCGGTGTTCGAGAACGCGCTGCACTCGTTGAAGGGCGTGCCGCACGTGATCGATGTGCGCAACATCGGCCTGGTCGGCGGCATCGAGCTCGAGCCGATCGCCGGCCAGCCGGGCAAGCGCGCGTTCGACGCCTTCCTCGCCTGCTGGGAGCGCGGCGTGCTGGTTCGCACCACCGGCGACACGATCGCGCTGTCGCCGCCGCTGATCGTCGAGAGCGGCCACATCGACCAGATCGTCAGCACGATCGCCGACGTGCTGAAGGCGCAGGCCTGAAGCGACGGAGCTTGGACGTGAACCGGCCCGTCGTGCTCGTGCCGGCCTGCAACCGGCCTCTCGGCGAGCACCCGTTCCACGTCGTCGGGCGCAAGTACATCGACGCGGTGCGCCTGGCCGGCGCGCTGCCGCTGGTCGTACCGACGGCGCGGCCCGACGAGTTCGACGCGCTGCTGGCGCTGGCCGACGGCGTGCTGCTGACCGGCTCGCGCTCGAACGTGCATCCGAGCCACTTCGACGCCGCCGTGCACGACCCGTCGCTGCCGCTCGACCCGGATCGCGATGCGTGGACGCTGCCGCTGATCCCGCGCGCGCTCGCGCTCGGCTTGCCGCTGTTCGCGATCTGCCGCGGCTTCCAGGAACTGAACGTCGCGCTCGGTGGCACGCTGCATCAGGCGGTGCAGGAGGTGCCGGGCCACGATGACCACCGCGCGCCGGATGACGCACCGGCCGAGCGCCAGTACGCGCCGGCGCACGACGTGACGCTGCAGCCCGGCGGGCTGCTCGCGCAACTGCTCGACACGCCGCGCGTGCGCGTCAACTCGGTTCACGGCCAGGGCATCGCCCGGCTCGCGCGCGGGCTGCGCGTCGAGGCGCTGGCACCCGATGGGCTGGTCGAGGCGGCGTCGGTCGCGGGCACGCGCGGGTTCCAGCTCGGCGTGCAGTGGCACCCGGAATGGCAGGCCGCGGGCAACCCGGTCTCGCGGCGGCTGCTCGAGGCGTTCGGCGCGGCCTGCGTCGCGTTCCGCACGCGCCGCCGGCAGGCGCAGCGCGAGGCGGTGCCGGATCGATAGCGCCGCCGGCGCCGCGCCGCGTGATCGCCCTCCGGCGCCACCGGCCAGAATCGACCCGACCGGCGCGCGACCGCGCCGCAGCCCCCGCCCCAGGTGACCCATGCAGGACAAAAGCAACTTCTCCTTCGCCGATCTCGAGGCCTGGTTCGACGAGCGCGGCGTCACCGAGATCGAATGCCTCGTGCCCGACCTCACCGGCGTGGCGCGCGGCAAGATCCTGCCGCGCGAGAAGTTCACCGAAGACCGCGGCATGCGGCTGCCCGAGGCGATCGTCGGCATCGGCGTGACCGGCAACTTCCCGGCCGACGGCCCGTACTACGATGTGATCCACCCGACCGACCGCGACATGCACCTGCGGCCCGACCCGAGCACCGTGCGCATCGTGCCGTGGGCCGCCGACCCGACCGCGCAGGTGATCCACGACTGCTTCGACCGTGACGGCAACGTGATCCCGTACGCGCCGCGCTCGGTGCTGCGCCGCATCTGCGACCTGTACGCGGCCGAAGGCTGGAACCCGGTGGTCGCGCCCGAGATCGAGTTCTACCTGGTCGAGCGCAACGCCGACCCGAACACGCCGCTGCGCCCACCGCGCGGCCGCAGCGGGCGCGCCGAGACCTCGCGTCAGGCCTACTCGATCGACGCGGTCAACGAGTTCGACCCGCTGTTCGAGGACATCTACGCCTACTGCAAGCAGATGGAGCTGAACGTCGACACGCTGATCCACGAGGTCGGCGCCGGGCAGATGGAGATCAACTTCTTCCACGACCACCCGCTCGGCCTGGCCGACGAGGTGTTCTTCTTCAAGCGCACGATCCGCGAGGCGGCGATGCGGCACGAGATGTTCGCCACCTTCATGGCCAAGCCGATGGCCGGCGAGCCGGGCAGCGCGATGCATGTGCACCAGAGCATCCTGAGCAGCGAGACGGGCAAGAACATCTTCAGCAACGACGACGGCACGCCGAGCAAGGAGTTCTACTGGTACATCGGCGGGCTGCAGAAGTACACGCCTGCGGCGATGGCGCTGTACGCGCCGTACGTCAATTCGTACCGGCGGCTGGCGCGCTCGAGCGCGGCGCCGATCAACATCCAGTGGGGCAGCGACAACCGCACCGTCGGCATCCGCTCGCCGGTGGCCACGCCGGCGGCGCGGCGCATAGAGAACCGCGTGATCGGTGCCGACGCGAACCCGTACGTCGCGCTCGCCGCCACGCTCGCCTGTGGCTGGCTCGGCATGAAGGAGAAGATCGAGCCCGCGCCCGAGTGCAAGGGCGACGCCTACCTCTCCGAATACCAGCTGCCGCGCTCGCTCGGCGAGGCGCTCGGCTGGCTCGCCGACGAGAAGGACCTGCACGAGGTGCTCGGCAAGGAGTTCATCACGGTCTACTCCGAGGTCAAGGAGATCGAGCACGAAGAGTTCATGAAGGTGATCTCGCCGTGGGAGCGCGAGCACCTGCTGCTGCATGTCTGAGTCGACCTGGTTGACGCCGAACACGTTGATGTAGTAACGTTGCTACATCGAGCAGGAGATCGTCATGAGCGTCACCACGCTGTCGAGCCGCGAGTTCAACCAGGACACCGCCGGCGCCAAGAAGGCGGCCCGGAAGGGGCCGGTCGTCATCACCGACCGCGGCCAGCCGGCGCATGTGCTGATCACCTACGAGCGCTATCGCGAGTTGACCGCCGGCGATGCCGACATCGTGACGATGCTCGCCATGCCCGAGGCCGCAAGCGTTGCCTTCAGGCCTGCGCGCGTCGGTGCTCCGTACCGGCGCGCCGATCTTGGCTGATGTTCCTGCTCGACACCAACGTGGTCTCGGAACTGCGCAAGGCGCCTGCCGGCCGCGCCGATGCCGGCGTGGTCGCGTGGGCGGCATCGGTGCCGGCGGCCGACTTGTACATCTCCGCGATCACGGTACTCGAACTGGAACTCGGCATCTTGCAGTTGCTGCGTCGGGACGCGGTGCAAGGCGCGCCGCTGCGTCGCTGGATGAATGAGCATGTGCTGCCCGCGTTCGCCTCGCGCGTGCTTCCCGTGGACGTGCCCGTCGCGCTGCGCGCCGCGCAGCTGCATGTTCCCGACCGTCGCGCCGAGCGCGACTGCCTCATTGCAGCCACCGCGCTCGTGCATGGGCTCACTGTGGTCTCGCGCAACGGTGCTGACTTCCGTGCCACCGGCGCCGCCTTGCTCGATCCGTGGCGGGCGCAACCTGGCAAGGGCCGCAGAGCATGACCGACGCCAACACCCCGCGCACCACCGCCGCCTGGCAGGCCGCCGACGCGGCCCACTACCTGCACCCGTTCACCGATTTCAAGGCGCTCGCCGCGAAGGGCTCGCGCATCATCGAGCGCGCCGAAGGCATCTACATCTGGGACAGCGACGGCAAGAAGATCCTCGACGCGATGTCGGGCCTGTGGTGCGTCAACGTCGGCTACGGCCGGCGCGAGCTGATCGACGCGGCGACGCGCCAGATGACCGAGCTGCCGTTCTACAACAGCTTCTTCCAGACCGCGAACAAGCCGGCGATCGAGCTCGCCGAGCTGCTCGCCGAACTCACGCCGGCGCAGTTCCAGCACGTGTTCTTCGCCGGCTCGGGCTCGGAGGGCAACGACACCGTGGTGCGCCTCGTGCGCCGCTACTGGGACGTGCTCGGCCAGCCGCAGCGCCACGTCATCATCAGCCGGCGCAACGCCTATCACGGCTCGACGATGGCCGGCGCCTCGCTCGGCGGCATGAGCGGCATGCACGAACAGGGCGGGCTGCCGATCCCGGGCATCGTGCACATCGAGCAGCCGTTCTGGTTTGAACTCGGGCGTCACATGACCCGTGACGACTTCGGCCTGGCCGCCGCGCGCTGGCTCGAAGACAAGATCATCGAGGTCGGCGCTGAGAACGTCGCCGCGTTCATCGGCGAGCCGGTGCAGGGTGCCGGCGGCGTGATCGTGCCGCCCGAGACCTACTGGCCGGAAATCCAGCGCATCTGCGACAAGCACGGCATCCTCGTCGTCTCCGACGAAGTGATCTGCGGCTTCGGCCGCACCGGCCACTGGTTCGGCTGCGAGCGCTTCGGCTTCCGGCCCGACCTGATGACGTTCGCGAAGGGCGTGACCTCGGGCTACGTGCCGATGGGCGGCGTGAT